>JBCDHK010000048.1:0-15342 GCA_038750185.1 Pseudomonadota bacterium | reverse complement strand
CCGCGCGGAGCTTTCGGCTGACCCGGTTGATCCGCTCCTGATCGGTCGACTGGACGTAGGCCGCCAGGCCATAGGGCGTATCGTTGGCGATCTCGATCGCCTCGTCCTCGCTGTCGAAGGGCAGGATCGCCAGCACCGGGCCAAAGACCTCCTGGCGCGCGATGGTCATGTCGTTGTGGACATCGGCGAAGAGGGTCGGGCGCACGTAGTAGCCCTTGTTGAACCCCGTCGGCAGGCCGAGCCCGCCTGCCGCCAGACGCGCGCCGTCGTCGATGCCGGCCTGGATCAGGCGCTGGATGTGCTCGAATTGGTTCTTGTTGACCACCGGGCCGATGTGATCGCCCTCCTCCAGCGGATCGCCGATGGCGGTGGCCTCGACCTCCGCCGTGACCAGGGCGACCACCTCGTCGTAGACGCTGCGCTCGACTAGGAGGCGCGAACCTGCGTCGCAGCTTTGGCCGTTGTTGATGAAGCAGGCATCGACCGAGACCTTGGCGGCGGCGGCCAGATCGGCATCGGCGAACAGCAGGTTGGGCGACTTGCCGCCCAACTCCAGCGTGACGCGCTTGATGGTGTCGGCGGCGGTCTTGGTGACGGCCTTGCCTGCGCGGGTCGAGCCGGTGAAGGAGACCATGTCGATGTCGCGATGGGCCGAGATCGCCTCGCCCACCGTGGCGCCATCGCCGTTGATCAAGTTGAAAACGCCGGGCGGGCAGCCGGCCTCATGGATCACCTCGGCCAGCATCAGGGCCGAGAGGGGCGAGTATTCGCTGGGCTTGAGCACGATAGTGCAGCCTGCCGCAAGCGCCGGAGCGACTTTGATGATGATCTGGTTCACCGGCCAGTTCCACGGCGTGATCATGCCGACCACCCCCACCGGCTCGTCAAGCAGCATGGAGCCGCCGCGCGGCGAGGGCCGCTCGAACTGGTGGGCCTTCAGTGCCTCGATGGCCGCTTCCATATGGCCGATCCCGACCGGCATCTGGACTTCGCGCGAGAAGGAGATCGTGGTGCCCATCTCCTCGGGCATGATGCGGATAAACTCTTCGGCACGGGCGGTGTAGGCGCGGATCATGCGCTCTAGCAGCGCCACACGCTCCTCGACGGTGCTGAACTGCCAGGTCTTGAAGGCGCGTTTGGCGGCATCGACCGCCTTGTCCACATCCGCTGCCGAGCCCATGGCGATGGTGGCGATGGTCTCTTCGTTGCCGGGGTGGAGCACGTCGAAATCGGTCGCCTGGATCGGCTCGACCCAGGCGCCGTCGATGTAGAATTTGCGGTGGTTGGTCATGGTGTCGGCTCCATGCATTGATCGATGGCGGCGCGTTGTCTCGGAGGCGGAGGGCGCCCCAGCGCCTTAGCCGATCAGATCGGCGAATTCTTCGAACACCGCCGTGTAGGTGTCGCGCTTGAAGGGCACGATGCGCTGGATCAGGTCGGCGTGGCTCATCCAGGTCCAAGTGTGGAACTCGGGATGTTCGGTGGCGATGTTGATGTCGCTGTCTTGGCCGAGAAAGCGCAACGCAAACCAGCGCTGGGACTGGCCGCGAAACTGGCCGTTCCAGAGCCGCGGGATCATGCGTACCGGCAGGTCGTAGTCGAGCCACTGGGTACTCTCGCGCACCACCTCGACGTGCTCGGGGCCGATGCCGACCTCCTCGCCCAACTCGCGCAAAGCCGCCTCGCGCGGGCTCTCGCCAGGATCGATGCCGCCCTGGGGCATCTGCCAGGCGGCCTGGGGGTTGTCGACGCGCTGGCCAGCGAAGATGCGTCCGCCCGGATCGAGCAGCATCAAGCCGACACAGGGGCGATAGGGCAGAGCAGCGATATCGGAGGCGTCAGTCATCGGGGAGTACGGGGGGCCATCGGGCGGGATCATCGGGCAGTCCAGCACCGGCACACCATGGGCGCGCCGGTGCTTGTTCAGCGCTCAGCGCGCGGTCTCGTAGATCGCCAGCCCCGCCAGGAGATCGAGGGCATAGGCGAGCTGGAAGTCCTCGGAGCGCAACTCGGCCGTGGCTTCGTGGCGGGCGCGCTCCTCGTCGAGCTGGCGCTGTTGCTCGTCGCTTAGCTCATTGCTGAGCGAGCCGCGCAGATCGGCCTCGGAGCGCAAGCGGCGCTCGCTCTCCAGCGCATCGGCATCGGTGACGCGGCGCTCCTCGACCAGGATGTCCGGCTAGATGCCAAGCGACTGGATCGAGCGCCCCGAAGGCGTGTAGTAGCGCGCTGTGGTCAGCTTCATCGCGCCTTTGTCGCCAAGACGCATCACCGTCTGCACCGAGCCCTTACCGAACGACTTGGCGCCCAGAATGATCGCCCGGCGCTGGTCCTGGAGCGCGCCCGCGACGATCTCCGAAGCCGAGGCCGAGCCCTCGTTGATCAGCACGACCAGCGGCTTGCCCTCGGTCAGATCGCCGGGGCGGGCGTTGCGCCGGTCGGCCTCATCCAGGTTGCGCCCGCGCGTCGAGACGATCTCGCCCTCGTCGAGGAAGGCATCGGAGACCGAGATCGCCTGGGAGAGCAGCCCGCCCGGGTTGTTGCGCAGATCGATGACATAGCCGGCCAGATCGTAGCCCAGCTCCTGCTTGATCTCCTGGATGGCGCTTTCCAGGTTGTCGGTGGTCTGCTCGTTGAAGGTGGTGATGCGCAGCACGCCCACATTGCCCTCGGTGCGCGAGCGCACGGCGCGGATGGTGATGACATCGCGCACGATCTCGACGTCGAAGGGCTCGTCGGCGCCTTCTCGCAAAATGGTGATCACGATCTCCGAGCCGACGGGGCCGCGCATGCGCTCGACCGCATCCGAGAGGGTGAGCCCCAGCACCGATTCGCCGTCGATATGGGTGATGAAATCGCCCGCCTCCAGCCCGGCCTGGGCGGCGGGGGTGTCGTCGATGGGGGCAACGACCTTGACGAAGGAGTTTTCCATCGTCACCTCGATGCCAAGCCCGCCAAACTCACCGCGGGTTTGCTCGCGCATGTCCTCGAAGTTTTCGGGCGGCAGATAGGCCGAGTGCGGATCGAGCGAGGTCAACATGCCGTTGATCGCGGCTTCGATCAGCTGTTGTTCGTCGACTTGCTCGACATAGGCGCCACGCACGCGCTCGAAGATATTGCCGAAGAGATCGAGGTATTCGTAGGTGTTGCGCGCGTCGTTCTCCTGCGCGGTCGTCGTCGATACCAGCTGCGGGATCGCCGCTCCGACTGCCGTGCCCACCAAGAGAGCCATCACCGTATTGCGCATATCGTCCAGCCTCATTTGCCTGTCTCAGGGTCGAACCAGGGAGCGGGATCTATCGCCGTCTCGGCCCGCCTGAGTTCGAGGTACAATCTTTCTGTCACGCCCTCGCCGTTCTCGCCACCGGCTTGTTGCAGAAACTCGTCGTCGGTGGGCAGCGGCCCGCCCAGATCGCCGAGGATTTCGCCCGCCAGTACCGTCTCGCCAACGGCGCGCTCAACGGAGCTTAGCCCAGCCAGAATTAGGAACCAGCCTTTTTCCGGCTCCAAGATCAGCACGTTCGCGTAATCGATCAAGGGGCCAGCATAGCGCACCGTTGCCGCAACCGGGGCGCGCACCTGGGCAAAGGCGGGCGCTTCAAAGCTCAGGCCCTGGCCGGGGCGCCCCCAAGGATCGGGCTCACCAAAGCCCGCGACCAGGCGCCCGGCAACCGGGGGCGCCAGACGCCCGCGCTGGTCCTCAAAGCGCTGTGGCGGGGTGGTGGGGGCGCGTGCGGCCAGGATGGCGGCGAGCTCGGCGAGGTCTTTGGCGCGGGTGCGCGCGGCCTCGGCCTCGCGTTTGAGGGCGGCGCGCTCGGGCAGGGCGGCGTTTCGCGCGCGCGCCGTGCGCCGTGCTTCGCCGCGCAGGGCCTGCAGGGCTGCCAAGGCCGCCATGGCCTCGGCGCGGGCGATCTCCTGGCCGGTGCGGATGCGGCGTAACTCCTCCAGGCGTTCGGAGAGGGCTGCGACCTCGGCCTGAAGCTCGGGCGTGAGCCCCGCTAAGAGCCCCGCCGCCCGCGCCGCCTCCACAGGGCCGCCCGGATAGGCCGAGAGCGCCGAGGGTGCTGTCATGGAGAGCGCCTGCAACGCGCCGAGCACGCGCCCCAGGCGATCGCGCTCGGCGGTAAGGCTTTCGGCGAGGGTGCGGTCTTTTGTCGCCAGCACGCGCAATCCGCTGCGATAGGCGGCAAGGGCGCTCTCGTGGGCGCGGATGGCGTTGGCCAGGGCTGCGATTCGGGCCGGGCGCTCTTCGGCTGCGCGCAGATCGGCTGCGGCGCGCTCCAGGGCGGCGCGAGCCTCAGCGATGGTCTCGGTTGGCGCGGCGTTTTGGGCGAGGGCAGGCAGAGCCAGGGTGGCAGCGCAAAACCATGCGAGCACTCCTGTGCGCCAGCGCCTCACGCAGCCCCCTCCACGACCTCATCCAGGATCAGCGAACGCCCGGTCATCTCGGCAGGGGCATCGAGGCCCATCAGCGTGAGGAGCGTGGGCGCCAGATCGGCCAGGCGTCCGTCCCTTAGCGCCTTGTTGGCAGTGGGCGGACACTCGACCAGCCCCACCGGTACCGGATTGGTGGTGTGGGCGGTGTGGGGCGTGCCGTCGGGCGCAACCATGCACTCGCAATTGCCGTGGTCTGCCGTGACCAGCATGGCCCCGCCCACCTCGGCCAAGGCCACCAGCGCCCGCCCCATGCCGACATCGACCGCCTCGCAAGCCCGGATCGCCGCCTGAAGATCGCCGGTGTGGCCGACCATGTCCGGATTGGCGAAATTGACCACGATCAGCGCATGGCGCGCCCGGATCGCCTCGACCAGCGCTTCCGTGACCTCCCCAGCCGCCATCTCAGGCGCGAGATCGTAGGTGCGCACCCTGGGGCTTTGCGCCATGTGGCGGTGCTCGCCTTGGGCGGGGGTCTCGCGCCCGCCGTTCAGGAAGAACGTCACATGCGGGTATTTTTCGGTCTCGGCCAGACGCATTTGGCTGAGGCCATGGGCTGCCACCCAAGCGCCCAGCGTGTTGGCGATGGGCTCGGAGGCGAACACGGTATCGAGCAGCCCGTCCAGGCGCTCGGAGTATTCGACCATGCCCAGTTGGGCGGCAAAGCGCGGGCGCGCGCCGGTCTCGAAGGCGTCGAAATCGGGATCGACCAGGGCGGAGAGGATTTCGCGTGCCCGGTCGGCGCGGAAGTTGAGACAGAAGAGCCCGTCACCATGGGCCATGCCGGTGTGGCCTGCCAAGGGCGTGGGCGTGATGAACTCGTCGCTCTCGTCGCGGGCATAGGCCGTGTCGATGGCGGTGAGGGCGTCCTTGGCCGGTGTGCCCTCGGCGTGGACCATGGTGGCAAAAGCTGCCTGAACGCGCTCCCAGCGCTTGTCGCGATCAAGCGTGTAGAAGCGTCCGATCACGCTGGCTGCGCGCACGCCCTCCAGAGCCGCGATTTCTTCTAGAAGGCCCGCGATCTGGGCACGTGCCGTCTTGGGGCCTACATCACGCCCATCGGTGATGAGATGCAGCGCCACCGGGATCCCTCCGCCCGCAAGCACCCGCGCCGCCGCCACTAGATGGCGTTGGTGGGCGTGGACGCCGCCGGGGCTGGCCAGCCCCACGAGATGGGCCGTCCCACCGGACTCCTGCAAGCGCTGGCAAAACCGCACCAGCGCCGGGTTGGCGGCAAACGCGCCGTCCTCGATGGCGCGGTCGATGCGCGGCAGGTCCATCCACACCACCCGCCCTGCGCCGATGTTGGTGTGGCCCACCTCCGAGTTGCCGATCTGGCCTGGCGGCAGGCCGACATCCTCGCCGCTCGCGGCCAAACGCGCGCTCGGGTGCTCGGCAAAGACGCGGTCGATGTGTGGCGTGTGCGCCAGACGCACGGCGTTGCCGGCCTCGGTCTCGGAGAGCCCCCAACCATCGAGAATGGCCAGGACGACGGGCTTGTGCGGCATCGGTATCTCCCGTCGCAACGCAGCATTGGCCGTGACTGACACGAGCGTGGACCGGACGCAAGCCGTGGATCAGCCGCCCAGTGTTTCAGTTTGAAAATCGCGCTAAGCCAAACCCTTGAGCGCGAGAGATTTGTCACTACGGCATCTTGCGCAAACGCTGGTTCGCGCAAAATGCTGCAAGTTACTGTCTTGCCGCGATTTCCCGGTCAGTCGGTGTTGCCACCTTCTTTGAAATCGCTCTAGAGCAAACGTGAAACTGAGACACGACCATCAGCCGCGGTGGTAGGGCGTGGCCGCCAGGATCGAGAGCGCGCGGTAAAGCTGTTCGGCCAGCATGACGCGCGCTAGCATGTGCGGCCAGACCATGGGGCCAAAACCGATCAGGCGGTGGGCCTTGGTGCGCAGCGCCTCGGTGTGGCCGTCGGCGCCGCCGAGGAGCAGCGCGGTCTCCGGCGTGCCCGCATCGCGCAGTCGCGCCAGCAAAGCGGCAAAAGCCGGGCTGGTCAGCGCCGCGCCGCGCTCGTCAAGCGCCAGGATATGGGCGCGCCCGGCAGTCTCTATCAGGCGCGTCGACTGGGCCTCAGCCGTCGTCGCCTTGCGCTCGTCGATCTCGCTGAGCACAGGCCCGGAAAACCCGAGCCCGCGCGCCAGTACCTCCGTGCGCGCCCGGTAGTCCTCGACCAAGCCCGCCTCCGGTGCGCGCCGTCCCCGCCCAACGGCGATCAGATGCAGCCGCACTTTCGGAGCGCGGACAGGCTCAAGCCGAGCGCGCGGCGCGGTCGGCGGGGGCCTGCCACATCTTCTCCAGCTGGTAGAACTCGCGCACCTCGGGGCGGAAGACATGGACGACCACATCGCCCGCATCGATCAGCACCCAGTCCGCAGTCTCGCGGCCTTCCATGCGCGGGCTTGCACCCAGATGCGCCTTGAGCTTTTCGGAGAGCTTTTCCGCCAGCGCCGCGACATGGCGGGTGGAGCGTCCCGAAGCGATCACCATGTGATCGGCCTCCTCGGACTTGCCAGCCAGCGGGATGGCGACGATGTCCTCGGCTGCGTCTTCGCCAAGGGAGGCCAGGATGGCATTGAGCACGTCTTGGCTCTGCAGTTCCTGGCTTTGGAGTGCCGCAGGCGCGCCCTCGGGAGAGCCTTGCGGGTGACGGGAGCGCTCGGCCCCCGACGGACCGTGTCCACTAAGAATGGTATTCCTCCGTTGACAGGCCGGGCCGTTGTACGCCGACAGACGCGAGGGCCCATGCGCTTTCTGGCAGTCTTAGCCAAAACATAATACACGCGCACCACGCTCTCCACCAGAGGGAAAGCGTGTCGCAGCCTGGCTGTGCTGTCCAGTCGCGATTTCCGGGCTGGCCGGGGTTGCCGCCTGCTTGGCAGACGCTCTAGAGCGCATTGCGACCATTCTGGTTCGCCAATGCGCTCTAGGATAGTGTTCTGCAGCGGTTTGCGAGCCGCACTCTCGTGCCAGAAGCGCTTCAAATCGCTCTAGCCAGCGGCCGCACGCCAGGCGGCCCAGGCTTCGGGGGTGTCGAGATCGGTGAGGGCGGCGCGCCCCGGCAGCGCCACCTCGACGCAAAACTCAGGGTGCTCGCGCACCACCTCGCGCGCGCCGCGGTCGCCGTCGAGGGCGGTGAGGGCTTCGAAAAACCGCCGGCCGAACAGCACGGGATGGCCCGGGGTGCCGTCGGCGGCGGTGGCGCGCACGATGGCGCGGTCTTCCTCGGGGTCGAAGGCGGCGATCAGGCGGTCGATGTCGGGGGCCGCGATCTCGGGCATGTCGGCCATCACCACGAGCGCGGCGTCGGTCTCGGGGGGAAGGGCTGCAACCCCGGCGGCGAGCGAGGTGCCCATGCCCTCCTCGGCGCGCGGGTTGATCACTAGGCGCGCTGGGGTGGTGGCGAGCGCGCGGCGGCGGGCCTCGTCCTCTGGGCGGAGCACGGCGACGATGTCCTCAACGCCCGAGCGCGCCAACTCGGTAGTGACGCGGGTGAGCAGGGGGGTGCCGGCGATGGGTTCGAGCAGCTTGTCGGCGCCGCGCATGCGCCGTGCGGCACCCGCTGCTAATACGACAGCGGCAATCCTGGGGCGGCGCGGCAGTGCCTCGGCCCAGCCGCCAGCGCGTGGGGCGGGGCGGGCCGGGATTTCCTTGAGCAGCCCACCAACCCCCATGGCCGCGATCTGCGCGCCATCGACGGGCAAGCCCGCCACAAGGCGCTCCAGAACCCAATCGGCGCCGTTGAGCTTGGGACTGCGCGCGCATCCTGGCAGGCCGACCACGGGGCGCCCCGCGCGTTCGGCCAGAAACAGCAGGTTGCCCGGATCGACCGGCATACCAAAACGCACCAGGCGCCCTCCCGCTGCCTCGACCCCGGCGGGGCCGACATCGGCGCGGTCGGAGGTGGCGGAGGCGGTCAGGATCAGCACGATCTCTCCGGTGGCCGCCGCGACCGCCTTCGCTACCTCAGGTGCGGTGTGGGGGACGGTCTGCGCGTCGGCCAGCGCCATGCCGAGGGCGGTGATGCGTTGGCGGACAGCCTGCAGGCCCTTCTCGGTCACGCTGGGCTTGGTGCCGGGGGTCTCGGTCGCGATCACGCTGGCGCTGGCGAGCACCGGGGGGCAGACGCGCAAAAGCGGCGCCTGGTCTGCCAGGCGCTCGGCGGCGGTGATGGCGGTCTCGGGCGCGGCATAGGGGATGATCTTGACCGTGGCCACCATCTGGCGCGGGCTGAGGCGGGCGTAATCGGGCAGCGTGGCCAGCGTCACCGCCTCGTCGAGCGCGTTGAGGGCTGCCACCCGCGCCGCATCGACCCGCAGCACGCCGGGCGCGCCAGCATAGAGATTGACCCGCCCAGTGAAGGGCGCTGCGACGCTGAGCGAGAGCGCCTCAGGCTCGGGAGCAAGGGCGTGTGCAATGCGCGCTGCCGCCTCGTCCTCGCCCACATCGCCCGCCTCCAGCCGCGCGGCGACCACGGTGTCGATCCCAGCGGCGGCCAAGGCGGCGAGTTCAGGAGGGCCGAGGCGGCGGCCCTTCTTGAGGCGCAGCGCCCCGGCGCTCAGCGAGTGGGCGAGCAGCGCGCCCTCAGCCTCACCCAGGGGCAGCGGGGCGAACTTCATGCCGCCGACTCGGTCGTGCCCGTACCAGGGCGCGTCTCAGGGCGGCGCAGGCGTTCCGTGATCTGGGCCAGCGTCGCAACGGCGATCTCCGCCGGGGTGCGCGCGCCGATGTCGAGGCCCACGGGCGCCTCCAGGCGGGCGATGCAGTCCTCGCCAAGCCCCGCCGCGCGCAGCCGCTCGACGCGCTTGGCATGGGTGCGCACCGAGCCCAGCGCCCCGACGTAAAACGCCGGCGAGGCCAAGGCGCGCAACAGCGCCGGGTCGTCGAGCTTGGGGTCGTGGGTCAGCGTCACCACGCCCGTGCGCCGGTCGAGGCCGTGGGTATCGAGCGCAGCATCGGGCCAGTCGTGGATCAGACGCTCGCCCGGAAAGCGCACCGGGCTGGCAAAGGCCGCGCGCGGATCGATCAGCGCCACGTCGTAGCCGGCGGTGCGCGCCATGGCGCTCAGCGCCTGGGCGATGTGGACGGCGCCGACGATGGCCAGGCGCAGCGGCGGGTTGTGCACGGTGAGAAGGCGCCCTGGATCGTCCGCATCGAGTCCAGAGCGATCGGCCTCAAAGCGCACCGGGGCCTCGGCATACCCGAGCAACCGGTGGTCAAGCCGCCTCACCAGCGCCGTGGGCGCGGGCGCGCCGTCAAGGGCAAAGCGGGTCTCGACCGCCACCGCCTCACGGGCTGCGCGCCGGGCCACCAGATCGGCCAGCAGATCGGGCGCCAGCGCCGCTCCCACCGGCTCGACCAGCACCCGGATCGTGCCGCCACAGGCCAGCCCAACGGCAAAGGCATCCGCCTCCGAGACGCCAAACTCCATCAGCCGCGCCTGGCCCTCCTCCAGCGCCTCCAGCGCCTCGGCCACCACCGCGCCCTCGACACAGCCGCCCGAGACCGAGCCCATGATCTCGCCTGCGCCCGAGATCGCTAGTTGCGCGCCCACTGCCCGCGGCGCCGAGCCCCAGGTCTCGACCACCGTGGCCAGCACGGCGCCCAGGCCCTGGCGGTGCCAGTCGAGGGCGATTTCGGGGATGTGGTCGTGGTCGGTCTGGCGCATTGGGGTGTCCTTTGGCTTTGACTGAAGTGGCGCAGCGGTGGGCTCAGGGCAAGGTGGACAACGGCGTTGCCCACTGGCGCCGGGCAGTGCGACACATTTCACCACCCCAGTGCGCAAGATTGTAAGCCTGATCACAGTTGCACAGCTTGACTATTTTACCCGCCAAGCGCATCTACAATCCAGGGTGGTCTAGCGAAGCCTCACACAGCTTCCACACGTACATCGCGTTCGTCATTGCCGAAGTGCGCAGCCGACTGGGCAACCCAACCCGGTCAACACGATCGCCGCAGCCCCACGGCGCGGCGCTTAAGAGACGGAGCACACGAGGTCGGATCGGTGGATCAGAGCTTTGCGGTAGTCCTGCCGCTGAAGAAAAAGACCCGGATCGACCCGGGCGAACTCATCACCGAACTACGTCTGTTCGTCGAACAGACCGGCGCTGTCGTGCGCATGGACCCGCGCATGATCACCCAAGCCCCCGCCTCGCGCCGCGGCCTTGGCTGGCTGCTCGACCCTCCCGCTGAAAAGGTGCTCTTCGAGGTCGATGGCGTGCGCTTGCGCGTCAGCACCGTCTACGCGCCGTACTATGAGCGCTCGCGCATTCACCGCTTCATCAACCCGGTGATGTGGCAGACCGGGCTTGGCGAATTTGCCGATCACCGCGCCCACGTCCTGATCCATGAAGCGGGCATCGAAGGCGAGGAAGGCCCCGACTCGGTCTATGACCGCGCTGCCGCCGTCACCGCCACGGCCTCGGTGGTCGCCCGGCTGACCCAGCCCGTCGGCGCGATCTGGACCTCGGCACGCAACGCCGTGCCCATGCAGACCTTCCACGCCGCCATGAGCCAGCTCAAACTCAACAACGCACCGCTCAAGTTTTGGATGCGCTGGCACATCATCCCCCCCGGCGAGATGGAAGACGCCTGCCCAGGTCTGGTCACCGCCGGCCTAGCGCCTTTTATCGGGCGTGAGATCCTGGCTCCGCCTTCGGGTGTTGAGAGCCGCGTGATGATCGACCAGGCGTTCGAGTTGGCCCGCCGCCTGATCGATGAGCGCCTCAGCATCGCCAAGAACACCTCGATCGAGACCGAAGACGGCGAAGCGCTGCGCGTGCGATTGCGCGGACCCGGGGCGGCCTCCGACTCGCCGGTCTTTCAGATCGCGCTGCCCCAGCCGCTTGGCTTGCCCTCGCCGCAGATGGTGGCCAGCCAAGACGTGGCCGCCTTTGCCGGACGCCCCGATCTCGCCGCCACCCCGCTGCCGCGCCTGCCCGAAACCACCGCCGAAGATGAGACGGCGCCGGAGACTGCCGCCGCGCCCAGGCTCACCCTCAAGCTCGGCCTTGCTGGAGGCGGGCGCCCCTTGGTCGGCCCTGTGGCGGGGCTGCGCGTGCCCGTCATCGACGAGCTTGTGCCGTTTTCCGCGCCCCAAGTGCTGCCGCTGCGCCCCTCCGAACCCGAGCCCGAGCGCACACCCCCCGGACCCAGCCGGCGCATCCGCGTCATCCCGGGCGGGCGCTTGCAGGCAGGCTGATCTCCACCGCCTAAACCGTCGGTTGACCCCGCCGCCACCCCCGCCCATGTTCGGCGCATGAGCAAGCCCACTCCCCAACGCAGCGCCTTGATCGCAGGCGGCGGCATCGCTGGTGTCGCAGCAGGGCTGGCGCTGGCACGGGCGGGCTGGTCGGTCTCGGTCCATGAGCGCGCGGCCTCTTTCGAGGAGGTGGGGGCGGGGCTCCAGATCAGCCCCAATGCCGCGCGCGTGCTCGATTGGCTTGGCGTGCTCGACGCGCTCGCGCCCACCGCCTTTCGCCCCGAGCGCGCCGAATTGCGCGATGGGCTAAGCGGCGCGCCGGTCTATGCCGCTCCTTTGGGCGTCGCAGCCGAACAGCGCTGGGGGGCGCCCTATCTCCATATCCACCGCGCCGATCTGCTGGCGGTGCTTCTCGCAGCCGCGCGCACGGCAGGCGTGACGCTGCGCACGAGCGATGCAGTGGCGCGCTATGTGAATACGCCCGAGGCCGTGCATGTCACCATGGCGGATGGGCGTCTCGAATACGCCGATCTTTGCCTTGGCGCCGATGGCCTGCGCTCTTCGGTGCGCACTGCCTTGAACGGTAGCGAGCAGCCCGCCTTCACCCAGCAGACCGCCTGGCGCGCCCTAGTGCCGCGCGCGGCGCTGCCCGAGGGTCTGGTCGCGCCCAACGCCACCGTCTGGGCCGGCCCCGGGCGCCATGTCGTCACCTATTATCTGCGCGGCGGTGCCTTGGTAAACTTGGTCGCCGTCGAAGAGCGCCCCGATTGGACCGAGGAGGACTGGTCGCTCGAAGGCGACCCCGAGCGCCTGCGCGCCGCCTTCACCGGCTGGCACCCCGCAGTGACGGGGCTGCTGGCGGCGGTCGAGCGTGCCCATGTCTGGGGCTTGTTCCTGCGCCCCGAACAGGTGCGCTGGGCCGAGGGGCGGGTGGCGCTTGTGGGCGATGCCGCCCATGCCATGCTGCCCTTCATGGCGCAGGGTGCGGCCATGGCTTTGGAGGACGTGACTGAGCTGATCCGTGCTCTCCAAGGCGCCCCCGACATCCCCTCAGCCCTCTTGGCCTATGAGCGCGCGCGCTGGCCGCGGGTGGCGCGCGTGCAGGCGCGCAGCCGCGCCAACGCCAAGCTGTTTCACAAACGCACCGCCCTAGGGCGCCTCAGCGCCTGGACCCCGATCCGCCTGGTCTCGCGCTTCGCCCCAGGGCTTGCCGCAGGCCAACTCGATTGGCTCTACGGGCAGGATCCGACTGCGGGGCTCGCACCGCTTAGGCAGGGGACATGAGCGCACAGGGGCTCATGGCGTTCGCGCTCTAGGCAAAAGCCGGACCGCCGCGCCGGTTGAGGTTGATCGCATAGACCGACGTGCTCGCCGTGATGAACAGACGGTGGCCGCTGCGCCCGCCGAAGCACACATTGGAGACCGTCTCTGGTACCAGGATCTTGCCGAGCAACCTCCCGTCCGGCGCCAAGCAGTGCACGCCGTCGCCGGCGGAGGTCCAGAGATTGCCCTCGGTGTCGCAGCGAAAGCCGTCTGCCAGCCCCGGTGAGACGGCATGGAACACCTCGCCCCCCTGGAGCCCGCCATCCACCACATCGAAGACACGGATGTGGGTCGGGTCCGCACCAAAGATGCGCCCGGTGTCGGCAATGTAGAGCCGGCGCTCGTCGGGGCTGAAGGCCAGCCCGTTGGGGCAGTGGAAATCCCCAGCCACCACGGTGATCTCGCCCGAGGGATCGACACGGTAGACGTTGCAGGGCAACTCCTGCTCGGCCTTGTCGCCTTCGTAGTCGGTCATGATGCCGTAGTGGGGATCGGTAAACCAGACCGAGCCGTCCGAGTGTACCACCACATCGTTGGGCGAATTCAGCCGCTTACCCTGGTAGCTATCGGCAATCACGCTGAGACTGCCATCGTGCTCGGTGCGGGTGACGCGGCGGTGCCCGTGTTCGCAACTGACCAGCCGGCCCTGGCGGTCTCGGGTGTGGCCGTTGGCGAAGTTGGAGGGCTGGCGGTAGGTCGAAATCCCGGTCTCGGTGTGCCAGCGCAGGATGCGGTTGTTGGGAATGTCGGAGAACAGCAGGCAATCCGCATCGCCAAACCACACCGGCCCCTCGACCCAGTCAAAGCCGGTGGCCAGGCGCTTGAGCGGTGCATTGCCCAGCACGTAGGTGTTGAAGACCGGCTCGAAGGCCTCGAAAAAAGCCATTGGTCGTTTCCCCCGGGGCGGCTATCGTTATGGGTGTTATCGGTAACATACCCAGCCGGCCAGGAGGCGCAAGTCCCATGGAGCTTCCCCAATTCACCGAGCCCACGCGCAGGTTGACCCACCACGCCACGCTGGCCATGCTCTCGGCTGGCGTTGCCAAGGCCGAGGAGATCGGCCAGCCCCAGTGTATCGTCGTCGTCGATGCCTCGGGCGAGCCGCTGGGCGAGATCCGCATGACGGGCGCAAAATTCCTAAGCCGTCGCAGTGCGTTGGCCAAGGCGATGACCGCCGCCTCCCACGCCATTCCCTCCCAAGCGGTGCCCGAGGCCGTGCGCCCAGCCCTCGCCGCAGCAACGGGTGGCGGCGTGACGGGGCTTGGCGGGGGCTTGCCGATCCGCCTCGAAGGAGCGCTGGTCGGCGGGATCGGCGTCGGCTCGGGCACGCCGGACCAGGATTTGGTCGTCGCGCGGGCAGCCCTGGCGGCTGTCGGGGCCGACCTCGTGTGATCTGAAGGCAGCTTGTGTCAGCGCGCAAGCCGTCTGCTGCGTGTTTGGTGGGGTGATCGGGACGGTTGGAGAGCGCCCCGCTAGTTTGCACCAGTTTGCACCGCCAACGCGACATGGCGTCGACTGGCACTAACTCTACCCCATGCAAATTGCCCTGTTACTCGCCCTGCTGAGCACCCCCGCGTGCGGCCCCACATTGGAGGCCGTGTTCATCGAGGGCGCGCCGCGCGATCGTTTCGATCTCATCAGCCACGCCGAGGCTCCCTGGCAAGTCTCGCGCGTCGAGATCGTGTTGGAGGGCTCGGCGGGCGCCTTGATCTTCGATACGGCTGAGGGCGGGCCGGGACGCTTGGTCTCGCAGCCGTTTCAAACGAGCGCCGGTGAGGCGGTCCTGGCCGAGGTGCCCACACTGGCCGATGGCGCGCGGCGCTTGGTGCTGCGCTTTGAGACATTCGAGGGCGGACAGCGTTTCGGCTTTACCACCGATCTCGACGACACAAGCCCATCGGGGGCCATCGGCACGACCATTGCCGGCGCCGAGATCGCCGGCGCGTCGGTGGTTGCCACGTTCACCGGCCCCGACGGCGCACGCGTTCGCCAACGCGCCAGCTTTGACGCAAGCGCCACAGCGCGCGTGGCCATGCCCTGCACGTCCTGAGGTGGTTCTCCGTGGCTAAAATGCGACGCAAGGCTGACCTGCCCACCAAGACCTGCCAGCAGTGCGGGCTGCCCTTCACCTGGCGCAAGAAGTGGGAGAAGGTCTGGGACGAGGTGCGCTTTTGCTCCGACCGTTGCCGCCGCGCCGCTAAATCCACGCGCAAGAGCGGCTGATACCGTACCAAACGGCATCCGTTGCTATCGCAACGCATACACCATGCGCTCGGCACGCTCCTGCGGACCGTTCCGAGCAGAGCCGGGGGGGGGGGGCGGGCGGCGGGGGGGGGGCCCCCCCCGGGGCGCGGGCCCCACGACCCCGGGGG
>JBCDHK010000047.1:0-15483 GCA_038750185.1 Pseudomonadota bacterium | reverse complement strand
GCCTGGCAGGTCGTGGAGATCGACCGGGGTGCGACACTCGGCCACCGCCGTTGCCACCGCCTCGGCTGGATCGACGCTCACACCAGTGTCGACACACGCCTCAGTTGCCAGCGAAGCGGGCCTCACTGAAGTGTCCAAGACATCTGGGGCGCCCTAGGCCGACCGAACGCCACCCCATCGGGCGCATCTCTGTCTTGAAGTTTCATCATTGTTGTATGCTACACACGTTACAAAACGGTACCAGGGCAAACCGTCGCCCCGCCACGCCAGCGCGCGCAGAAAGTTCGGCCCCCCCAGGGCGCCGAGCCCGCCGCGCCTCGCAACGCGATACCGGAGAGGGAGGGCGTCCGTGACACAAAGGCACCGTGCGGCCAAGCACGCCAGCACCGCGTCCCCGGCCCTGGCTGCGGGTATCGTGATCGCAGCGCTTGCCGCTTTCATGCTGTCCACCGATGTCTATGTCGCCACGATGCCGCGCATGGCCGAAGCCTTCGCGGTCGAGCCATCGCTGATCCAGCTCACCGTGACGCTCAACCTCACCGCCTATGCACTCTCGACACTGGTGCATGGGCCGTTGTCGGACCGTTTTGGGCGCGCGCGGGTGCTGTGCTGGGGGCTTGGCGGCTTTTGTGCGGCGAGCGCGCTTTGCTGGTTGGCGCCCAATGTCGAGGCGCTGATCGTGGGACGTATCGGCCAGGGGCTGGCTGCCAGCGCCGGCACGGTGCTTGCCGCGGTGATCATCCGCGAGTTGTTCGACGACACCGGCGCCCAGCGCTGGCTGGCGATCATGGCGCTGGCCACCGCCGCTGGCCCTGCGTTTGGGCCCTTGGTCGGGGCGGCGCTTGCCGAGGGGTTTGGCTGGCGCGGGCCGTTTGCTGCTCTGGTGGCGGTCTCGGCGCTGGTTCTGCTGGCCGCGTGCCGTCTGCCAGAAACCGGTCAGCCGCGCCCCGACGCCCTCGTTCTGCGCCGGGTACTGGCGCGCTACGCGGCGGTGGCCTGCAACGCGAGCTTCATGCGCTATCAGTTGATCAATGCCTTTGCGCTCGCCGCCCTCTTCGCTTTCATCACCGCCGCGCCCTTTGTGTTCATCGAGACATTCGGCCTGGGCCCGATGATCTACGCAACGCTGCACGGCAGCCTGGTGCTGGTCTACATCGCTACCACAGCCATCAACGCCCGCTTGGCCGGGCGCGTCGCCCCCGAACGCCTGCTGAGCCTTGGGATCTGGGTCGGCCTTGCCGGAGTGGCGCTGCTGGTGCTCGGCGCGGTGTGGTCTGGAGGCTCGATGTGGGGGATCGTGCTCGGCATGGCCTTCAACGCTGCCTCCATCGCACTCCTGATGGGCAATGGCTGGCTGCTGATGCTGAACGCGGTCGTGCCAGCCGAGATGGGCACCGCCTCGGCGTTTGCTGGCTGTATGCAGATGCTGCTCGCTGCGCTCGCCAGTCTGACGGTGGCGGCCCTGCCGGCGGGCTCGCCGGTCTTCATGGCGCTGGCGGTCGGGCTTTATGCCGGCGGTGCGGGCCTCACCTACCTGCTGTTGCGCCCGCGCGCGCCTGGGCGGGCATTGGCGCCATGAGGCAGGCGTCCGATCCGGCTGTCCTGGCCTTGGAGGACGATCCCCACCGGGCGAGTGTGATGCTGGCCGCGGGAGGTTTTGGCGAGGGCGCTGCGCGCGATATCGCCGCGTTGTTCCTGGCCGCCACGCTCGACGGCGTGGAGACCGCAGCCCCCCTGCCGCCCGGCCCGAAGCTGTTTTTGTGCAACCACCAGATCGCGCTCGATCTGCTCTACCTCGCCGCCTGGCTGAACGGCCCCGCCGCCACGCCGGCCCGCGTCGCGGCCTGGGACGGTGTGGGCAGCGCCCATCCAGGCGAACTGATCACGCGGCTCGCCGCCTTGGGCGCGGCAACGGGGGCGCTCGGCACGACGGCAGAGACGGGCCTCTGGTTTGCCCCCCTGCTCTTCGACAGCCGCGACCCGGCTGGCCTTGCCGCCTTCGTCGACCGCCTCGGCGTCGGCGCGCGCCGTGGGCAAAGCCTGATCGTCACCGCCGAGGGCCTGCGCCACCGCGCCGACGCCGAGCCGGTGCGCCAAGTCGGCACGGCCTTTGTCGAGGCAGCCTTGGCGGCGGGGATGGCCGTGGTGCCGGTGCGCTTTGCCTGGGCGTTGCCCGAGATCTCGCAGGGGCATCGCTTTGCCTGGCCCTGGCGGCTGGCGCCCATGCGCATCCTCCTCGGGCAGGCAATGACGCCCGATGCGCTGGCGCCGCTCCACCTCGCCGAACGGCGCGACTGCCTGGCTGGGGCCATCAACGCCCTCTACCGCCCGCCCCCGGACGGCCATTACAGGCGAAATTCTGAGCGCACCGCGCGGGTTGCCCGCCTCCAGGCCGGGTTCGGGATCTCAGAGACCAAGGCCTTGGCCATCGATCTCCTGCTGTCCGCGCCCTTAACCGCCCTCAGCCCCGAAGGCACAGCACTCCGCCAGGCCCTGACCGACCACCAAGCCCCGCTCTGGACCGGGCCGGAGGCGCTGGCCGAGTTCGCCCTCTACCTAAGCGATGGCGGCGCCACGCTCTATCCGCTGCTGCACCAGCTCTACGGCCAGGGAGCGCATAGCGGGCAAGCCTGGGCGCGCGCATGAGCGGGACGGTATTGCTTGGCCCCGGCGAGGTAGACGCGCGCGACCGCATCGTCGAGGCCGTCTGCCCCCGCCCGACCCTGATCCGCGACATCACCCGGCTCTGCCTGGAGCATTTCCTCGATCGCGTCGTCGCCACCGCCCCGCTGCCCCCCGGCCCGCGCCTCTATCTGGCCAACCACCAAACCGGCTTTGACCTATTGTTCCTGGCGGTGACGCTGGCCGGGCTCGGCCACGGCCCGGCACGGCTCTTGGTCTGGGACAAGCTGCGCCTGATGCAGTACGGCGAGATGCTCATGCCCCTGATCGAGCGCCCTGATGCCGACGACACCGGCGCGCTCTGCGGGATCGACCTGGTCGCCTTCGACGCGCGCTTGCCCGATCGGACCCGCACCGCCATCGCCGCCATTGCTCAGGCGAGCGAGACCAAGAGCATCGTCGCCGCAGCCGAGGGCTTTCTCCAGCAAACCGAGGCCCAGCCGACCGAACACATCGCCACCGCCCTGCTCGATCTGGCCGTGGCGACCGATCTGCCGGTGGTGCCGGTGCGCATCGCCTGGGGGCTGCCCGAGCACCAGACCGGCGGGCGTTTTTGCTGGCCCCACCGCCTTAGCCCGCTCGGCGTATTTCTCGGCCCCGCTCTGCGCCCGGCCGAGTTGGCCACGCTGCCGCTGCCCGAGCGCCGCCGCAGGGTGGGCGCGGCCATCGACGCCCTGCGCCCGCCGCCCCCGCCAGGACACGCGCTGGCCAATGCGGCGATGCTGGCCCGGGTCGAGGCCATCGTCGCCCGGACCGGCGTCACCCAGACCAAGGCGATCCTGCAGGATCTGCTGCTGGCCACCCACCCGGCGAGGCTCACCGACGAGGGCCAGGCGACGCGCGAACTGCTGCGTCGCGGCCAGTGGGCGCCCCTGGCCCACCGTGACGACTGGCTGGCCCGCTATGCCCTGACGCTCAGCGACGGCATGATCACCACAGATCTGCCCTTCGATGCGCTCTACCCACAGGAGCAGCCGGAGCCTGAAGTGCGATGACTGATACCGCCCCGCCCCGCGCCCGCCTCGCCTTAGCTACCGGCCTCTCCCTGGCCGCCCCGGCGTTGGCGTTTCTCGCCGTCGCACAGTTGATCGCGGCACCGCGGAGTGCGGACGGCCTGACCGACCCCGCCACGCTGATGCTGGCGGGGCTGCTGCTCTTCGCCGCCGGCTTTGTCGACTGGATCGACGGCACGGTGGCGCGCCGGCTCGGGGTGAGCGGCTCGTTCGGGCGCTTCCTCGATCTGCACTGCGACGCGGTGGCGAGCGCGGTGCCGCCGGCGCTGGTGCTGATCTGGCTGCCGCCGCGCCTTGGTGGAGCAGTGCTGCCGGCCTGGCCGATGGTGCTCGTGGCGCTGGCTTTCGTGGTGGCTGTCGTGTTGCGCCATGCCATCGTCTGCGAGCGCCAGACCACTAAGGCCGTCACGCGCGAGGACGTCTTTCGCGGTTTGGTGACGCCGCCCTACCTCCATCTTTGCGCCGGCTGGCTGATCGTGCTTGGCGCGGGGCCGGTGCTGCCGGGCACCACACTCGATATCGGCGCGCTGCTGGCGGCCAATTCGGGGGTGCTGGCGGGGCTTTTCGCGCTCGGCGTCGTGCTGATCAACACGGCGCTGCCTTACCTGCGTGCCGGTACGCTGGCGCTGCGCAGTCCTTGGCCGTGGTGGCTGATGCTTGGCGCGGTGGCGCTGGTGCATCCGGGGCTTGGGCTGGTGGCGATGCAGCTGTTCTACATTCTCACGCCGCTTTGGCTGCGCCTCGGTTTGCTGCGCGCCGAACCTTACCGGTTCGGGCTCGGGCGCCGGTGAGCCTCGACCCAGTGCAACGCCTCCGCGGCGCGGTGGCTCGGCTTGAGCGCCAGCACCAAAGTGCTCAAGCGGCAGCCCAGACGGCCTTCGAGGCCGCACATCGCCACGCCCCGAGCCGCAGCGCAGCCACACCGCCCTTGGAAAGTGCAGCGATCCATGTGTTTTGGCGCACACACACCGGCCAGCGCGACTGGCCGGTCGAGTGGGTGCACGGCGCGCTGCTGGCACGCTGTCTCAGTGGGCTGGAGGTCGATGACTGGCCGGCACTGGCGCCGCTTTGCGGTCGTCCGGTGCTGTTTCTCGCCAACCACCAAGTGGCCATCGAGACGCTGCTCTTCGCCCTGGCCGTGCCCGCAGTGCTCGGGCGCCCAGTGCTCTCCCTCGCCAAGCGCGAGCACCGCGACAGTTGGCTGGGCCGGCTCGGCGCCCATTGTGCGGCCTATCCAGGCGTGCGGCTACCGCCCATGCTGGCGTTCTTCGACCGGGCCGATCCGGCAAGCCTGCTCGCCATGGCCGACGATCTGGGCCAGACGATCGGCCGCGAGGGGCTATCGCTGATGGTCCATGCCGAGGGCACCCGCGCGCGCGCCTGTCGCCAGCCGGTGGCGCGGCTGAGCAGCGCGATCCTCGATCTGGCCGTGGCCTGGGCGCTACCAGTGGTGCCGGTGCGCTTTACCGGCGGACTGCCGGTGACGCCGGCCCCGGCCACGCTCGATTTTCCGCTTGGCTTTGCCCGTCAACGCATCCACCTCGGGCGTCCGCTCTTGTCCGAGGCCCTGGCGCCCCTACCAACGGGCGCGCGGCGCCAAGCCGTCCTGGAGGCGCTCAACCGCACCGGTTTGCCCTGGGAGCACGAGGTGGCGGGGGTGGCGGACCCGCGGTTTGGCGCGGCGGTGAGGGCACTGGCAGAACGCCACCGCCTCCAGCCCCAAAAGGCCGCCGTGGTGCAGGCGCTGGCGGCCCATCCCCCGGCAATCGGGCTTTACCGCCACCTAATCGCCGGCCTCGAAGGCTGTGCAGCGCCCCCCTGCGCCAGCGCGGCGGAGGGCGCGTGGTTTGACGGTCTGCTCGATTGGGCGCGCCGACACGACTGATCGGCAGGATCAAGGGGGGATTAGGAGGGCTCGCCGCCCCGGCTCACCGCCAAGCGATGGCAAGCGGGCACGAAAAACAAGGCCAGCAGCGTCGCCCCGATCATGCCACCCGCCACCGCCACCGCCAATGGCGGCCAAAACAAGCCCCCCGCCAGGATCAAAGGCGCCAGCCCGCCGATGGTGGTCAGCGTCGTCGCCAGCACATGGCGCGAGGCCGCCAGCACCACCGCAGTGGAGGCCGCCACCTCGCCCCGCCGGGCACCCGGGTCAGCCCGCAGCGCCGCCAGCACGACGATGGCGTCGTTGACCGCAATCCCGACCAGCCCCATGCAGCCGACGATGGCCAGTAGCCCCAGCGGATGGCCGAACGCCCAAAGCGCCGCCAGTCCCGCGCCGACCGACAGCACCGCCACCGCACCGACGATCAGCGCCAGGCGCAGGCTGGAGAACGCCGCCACCAGTACCCCCAGCATCAAGATCGCCAGCGGGGCGAACACGCCGAGCAGGTTGGTCTGGGCCTCGCCGCTGCCCTCGCGCTCGCCCCCGGTCTCCAGCCGGTAGCCAGGCGGCAGGGCGAAGTTGTTGCCCGCCAAATGCGCCTCGAAGGCGGCAAAGGCTGGCGCGGGCAGGGCGTAGGGCTCCAGATAGGCGGTGACGATGTTGACGCGCTCGCCGTCGAGGCGGGTCAGGGTCGGGCGGGTCGGTGCCAGATCGAGCTGTGCCAGCGCCGCCAGCGGAGGCCCGAGGGTCTCGGCGGTGCCCTCGGGCGAGGTAAGGGTGCCGGTGCTGAGGTTGGCGAGATCGGTGCGGGCTTCGGCTGCCAGGCGCACGCGCACCGGCAGCGTCTCGGGTCCCTCGACCACACTGCCGCCCAGTTGGCCGTCGAGGGCGGCGCGCAGCCGTTCCTGGAGATCGGCGTGGTCGAGGCCCGCCGCCGCCAGTGCACCGCGATCGGGGTTGACCACCAGGCCCGGCCCGCCGCCCGCTACACTGGCCTCGCTGTAGGTGATGCCCGGCGTTTCGGCCAGAAGCAGCCGCAGCCGCGCGCCGATCTCGGCCAAGACCTCCCAGTCTGGCCCGAACACGCGCAATTCGATGGGTGCTTCGATGGCCGGGCCCTGGCCGAAGGGCAGCGTCAGCACCATGGCCTCGGGAAAGGCCTGGCGGACTTCGCGTTGGAGTACCGGCAACAGGGCGGCGGTGCTGGCCGCATCCACAGTATCGACATAGCCCGCGGCAAAGCGGGGCGTGCGGTCTTCGGAGATGCTGGTGTTGTAGAACACCCGCGGCGGACGCTCGCCGATGAACCAGACGCTGCCCCGCACGCCTTCGTGCGCGTGGATCGCGGTGCGCAGGCGCGCAACCAACGCGTCGGTCTGGGCGATGGGCGCCGTTGGCGCCAAGGCGAGGCGCACGAAGAACTGGTTGCGCTCGGCGGGCGGGAAGAGCTGGGCCACCAGGCTCGGC
Organism: Pseudomonadota bacterium; assembly: GCA_038750185.1. Taxonomy (GTDB): domain Bacteria; phylum Pseudomonadota; class Alphaproteobacteria; order Rhodobacterales; family Rhodobacteraceae; genus Thermohalobaculum. The sequence goes on along the minus strand of JBCDHK010000047.1, from coordinate 8,436 downwards.
GCTAAAGCGAAGCCGCTGAGCGGCAGCACGAGCGAGACCGCGATACCGAACGCGGGGCGGCGCAGTGCCAGCGCGAGCAGCGCACTAAAGGGCACGGAGAGCGCCCGCCAGCGTGGCGCCCCATTGGCCTCGCCACCGCGGTCGAGCCAGCCGCAAAGCGCGGGCAGCAGCGTCAAGGCCAGCACCAGCGAGCACAGCACCGACAAGATCACGCCGATGCCGAGACTGCTGACGAACTCGCCAGCGTTACCCGGCGCCACCACCAGCGGCAGAAAGGCCAGCGTGGTGGTCAGCGTCGAGGCGCCAAGCGGCAGGCGCAGGTGGGCGATGGTGCGGGCGATGGCCTGCTCTGGCCGCGCGCCGCCCCGGCGCATGCGGTGGTAGGTGTCGACGGCGACAATGGCATTGTCGATCAAGAGCCCAAGCGCGATGATCAGCCCGGTGATCGACACCTGATGCAGCGCCACGCCCGCCACCTGGAACAGCGCCAACGCCGTCAGCAGCGTCAGCGGCAGTGAGAGGGCAACCAGCAACGCCGCGCGCCAGCCCATGGCCGCGAGCAAGACCGCCCCCACCAACGCGATGCCGAGGGCGAGGTTGTGGGTCAGCGTCGTAAAGCGCGCTTCGGTGTGGTCGCTCTGGCGAAACAGCACGCGCAGTTCCACGCCCTCGGGAAGCGTTTCGGCAAAGTCGTCGATGGCGGCGAGGGTCGTGCGGCTCCAGCGGTCGATGCGCGCGCCGGTCTGCATCGTGATGGCGAGTACGATGGCGGGGCGGCCATCGACCAGGGCAATGGCGGCGGGCGGGCTGCGCGGGCGGCGCACGACCTCGGCCAAATCGCCGACCCGGAGCGCACTGCCATCCGCCCCTGTGCGCACCACGACGCGGCGTACCGCTTCGGTGTTGTCGAAGACCTGCCCGATCTCGACCGGCACCAGAGCGGCCTCACCTGGAAAGCGCCCGGCCCCGCCCCTGGCATCGGCGCGCGCCAGCGCCTTCGCCATGCCATCGAGGCCGAGCCCGGCATCGGCCAGGCGCGCCGGATCGGCTTCGACCAGGATCTCCTCCTCCGGCTCGCCGTAAAGCGTGGTCTCCTCGACGTCCGGCAGGGTCGCCACCCGGCGCTCCAGCGCCCGCGCCAAGCGGTGGAGCAGATCGAGCGCGGGCGGGGTGTCCTGGGTCCAGACCAGCCCGATCAGCAGGGCGTTGGCGGCGGTGGTGTGGATCTCCAGTTGCGGTGTGGCGGTGGTCTCGGGCAGGCGCGCGCGGGCCTCGCTCAGCAGGCTGCGTACTTCGGCCCAGACATCCTCGACCGCGGTGACGTCGTCTTCGAGTTGCAAGCTGAAGATCGCCAGGCCCGCCTGGGCGCGCGCGGTGATGGTCTTGATCTTGGAGACGCGCCGGAGCAGCGCCTCGACCGGCTCGATCACCGCGCTCTCGACACGCGCGGCATCGGCGCCGGGCAGCGCGATGCGCGCTGCGGCCCAGCGGTGGGTCAGTTCGGGATCCTCGCGCCTAGGCAGGGCATCAAGGGCCGCAAGCCCCGCCACCACCGCCAGGAGCACCAGCATCATGGCCAGGCGGGGCCGCCGATAGAGCGCGCTGCCGGCCATCCTCAGGGGGTCTCCGCCTGTAGGCGCACGCGTTGCCCGGCCACCAGGCGGTGGCGCCCGGCGGCGACGAAACGCTCGCCCTCCTCGAAGGTGCCGCGCACAAAGGCGCGCGCGCCGTCGTGGTGCAGCAGCACCAGTGCGCGCTCGGAGAGGCGGTGGAGGGCCTCGGTGGCGCTCGTCTCTGGAGCCGGATCGGGGGTTAGGGCCAGCGCAGTCCAAAGCCCGCGCGGCCCGGAAGAGAGGGCCTCAATCGGCATCCAAAAGCCGCGTGCCGTGCGCTGGGTCTGCACAATCAGCGAGGCGAGGCTGCCCGCGGGCGCGTCGATCCCCTCCGGCAGCGCCAGCACCACGGGCACGGTGCGGCTGTCGGGGGTCATCTCGGTCAAGATGGCGCGCAGGGGCGCCGCCATCTCGCGGTCCCCCAGCGCCAGGCGGTAGGACGCCCCGATCTCAAGGCGCTCCGCAACCTCCTCCGGCACGCCGACGCGCACCTCAAGGGCCTCGGTCTCGGCCAGATGCAGCACCGGCTGCGCGGGGGCGACCACCGTCCCCTCGTCGATCAGACGCGCGACCACGCTGCCGGCGAAGGGGGCGCTCAGCGTTGCGCGGGCGATGGCCAGTTCGGCTTCGGCCAGACGGGCCAGGGCCTCGACCTGCTGCGCTTCGGCCAGGGCCAGTTGGCCGCGGGCGATCTGGGCTGCCGAGGCGGCTTCGTCAAAGCGCTGGCGCGAGACGTTGCGGCTGCGCATCAGCTCGGCGGTGCGCTCAAAAGTCGCCTCGGCCAGAGCCAGCGCACTCTCGGCGACCTCATAGGCCGAGCGGCGGGTGTCGAGGGCGGCCTCGGCGGTGGCACGTTCGGCCTCCAGCGCCGCGGTATCGAGGCGCGCCAGCACCGCCCCGGCGCCGACACGCTCGCCCTCCTCGACCATGAGGCCCACGACCCGCCCAGCCTGCTCAAAGCCGAGCCGGCTCTCGCGTCTGGGGCGCACGCGGCCGAGAAAGCGCTGGTCGACCCGGTAGCCGTCCTGGTAGCGCACCGTGCCAGCCTGCACTGGCAAGGCGGCCAAGGGAGCCAGTCCCGGCGCTGCGGCCCGAGATGGGTCCCGATCGGCAGAGGGCGCCCTCTCAGGCGCCAACACCACAGCCATAAGGCCCGCGGACCCGAGCGCCAGCACCAAGGCCAGCAGCACGCCCCGCCTAGAACGCAAAGCGGAACCCGACCACGAAAAAGGCGAACACCCCGATCACGATGTGCGAGACGCTGACCCCGACGAGCGAGCGCTGGCGGTGAAACAGCCAACTCCAGAACAGCCCCGGCGCCACCACCAGGAGCGCCAGCGCCGGGCTGACGTGGACATGGGTGGCGGCAAACAGCAGGTTGGCCACGATCGCCGCGCGCAGGCCCACCCACCGTCCGGTGAGAAACATCTCGCAAGATGCCTGCACACCACCGCGCGCCACCGCCTCCTGAAGCGGGCAAAGCGCGGCATAGAGCAGCACGAAGCCCGCGATCTGCCATGTGTCGCGCCCGCGATCCTGTTGCAGATCGAACAGGTGCTCCCCGACCAATTCGGGCGCGCACCAGACCAGCAGCGCCTTGGCCGCGACGATCAGCACCATCACCGGCAGGCTCCAGAGCAGGGCCTCGACCGTGTGGCGCCCGGCCCCTGCGAGGGTAAAGCCATAGTGGGATGCGGGAAAGGGCGTGGTGCGCAGGGTAATCGCGACGCCATAGGCAAAGCCCGCCAGGATCAGGGCATTGACCAGACTGGTCTCCAGCGGTCCGGCATGGTCGGCGATGGTGGCGGTGGCCAGCATGTAGAGCGCAAGCCCGATCAGCACCCGCACCAGGAAGCGGCTCATCTCGGTACGCAGCAAAATCTCGTGCTGGTGGGCCTCGGCGGCGGCGGCCCTGTCCTCGGCCGCCCGCAGCCGTGCAGCCAGGCTCTGTATGCGCCGGGCGTCGGCGGTGCCGGACCTGTGGGCGGCACCCGTTCTGCTCGCTTTGGCCACGTCATTGTGGGCCGCCAAAATCGCGCTGTCGCTCACGGGGGCTTACTCCCTGATCCCAAACTCTTGTACCCGTAAGAGCCTGCGGTCGCGGCAAGGGTTCTGTCCAGCTTAGCTTTCGGAGTGCATTGCGACTATTTTGGTTCGAAAAGGCGTTCTTTGGGGTCGTTCGCGGGGGAGGACGAATTCCTACCGCGAGCCCCGGGTCAAGCAGACTTCGGCAAAACGAGTTATGATACGCTCCGACGCGTCAGAACGACCCCCGCCGAGACTTTATCGCAGGCTTTCGTTCACAGCATACAAGTCAGAGAAGCTTCCAAGCCGCTACTTGGCGTTTTCGTATCGATTTTGGGGCTTTTTCGACGTGGGTGGTGCGGTGTCGGCGCGCACGACGGAGGGCTCGCAGCCGATGATTTGGCCGACGGTCTGGTCTGGATTGGCGCAGTCTGCATGGGTCTTCGCCTTTCGGTTGGGGTGGATCAGGACGTGGGGAACGGGCCGGCCGGCGGGGTGAAGCCGCCGCTCGGGTAAAAGGCTTCGGTCGGGAAGCGCGCCTGGGCCATGTTGCCCTCGAACGCATATCCGTTGCTGCCGCCCCGACCGGTTCTACTGAGCGTGAAGTCTGTGCCGCCCGATGTGCTCATGCTGGTGGATCGCCAGCGCTTTGTGGTGGTCGCTGTCGCCGTTCGGACGCCATCTATGAAGAACGCATGCGTATCGGGCGCGCCGCCAGTGCCGACACGGCGCTGCCAGGCGTGGTGCTGCCACATGTTGAGGGTGGCGGCTGCGCCGCTGCCGAACTCAAAGAAATTGGTGAAGCTGTTTTCCTGTGTGAAGATCCAGGCGAACCCGACACGGAAAGTAAACTGCCGCCGATCCTGGTAGACGGTCATGATCGAGCCCCGGGTATTGGCATAGACCCAGGCTTCCATGACGAAGTCGCTGGCCACCAGGGCGTTGAAGTCGATGCTCGGCACCCGAATGTAATTGCTCAGATTGAAGTGCGTGGTCGGCAGGCCGAACAGGGTGCGGGCCGTGTCCACGCTGGCGCCGGTGTTGGTGCCGTTGGTGGCCCAGGCGTTGCGGTCCTGACTGGCGTCTGCCGGGTTTTGCAGATCGTGCTGGATGTAGATATTGGCCGGATCGGACGGGTTAAGGCCCGAAGCCTGCCCATAATCAAAGCGATACGGGTTCAAGAGCATCGTCATGCTCGGAGGCCCTTAAGCAACACTTTAAGGCCAGCGCCAGCCGTTGTGCTGCCAACTTGATCAATATCAACCGTGATTTCAGCGTCGTCTAGCAAGGCAGACGTTGCGATAATTGGCGGAGTTTGGCCGCTTTGGCTGGTTTTCTCACCGTCGTCAATACTAACGACTGTCGTCAGCACAGAATTCGCGCCTTGGTTAATATCCACTTGAAGCGCGGCGCCAACAGGAGCGGAAACCACGTTGGCGCGCACTTCGGTCAACGTCATGGCATATGGCATGCGAAACGTTATTGCCGCCGCACCCACAGCAAGATCACTGGTCTCGTCCGAGGCGGCCAGCACAAGCTCTACCGGGTCGCCAACGCCAGTCCGGTTGATCCACTCCACGCCAGTCCAAAGAAGTTCGCGCGCTTCGTCCTCAACCCATACCCGCCAGTTGACTTGCGCTGGGAGGTACACCCAAGCCTCTTGCCCAGGCGCGCCATCCCAAATTGCCAAGCTGTTGGCGTTGGCCATGGCAGTCGACGGCACAAGGTATATATCGCCCGCAGCCGGAGAAACCGGCAGATCAGTGACGCGACTACGCGCGCGTGGCTGCACCAGCGCCGATAGCCGCAACAGGCTGACGTTGTTGGTCGGCCCCCAGCCGTTGGCGCCAATGCCGTAGTCACCGGTTATTGCAATGCCGGGTAGCGTGCGGCTCATGTCTAAGTCCTCGTGCCATAGGTCAGGCCATAGCGGAAGCCGTAGCCACCACTAGGTGTGAAGACGATCAAGCTGGAAACTGCTTCTTCTTGGCCGCGTAAAGCGCTGACGCGATAGTAGTAGGTCACGTCAGGCACAGCCGTCTGATCGATGAACGTTACGATGTCCTGACCGGTCACGCCCAACGGCTGTGGCAGGCCGGTTTCTTCAAACGGGCTTGTGCTGCGGTAGACGGCGTGGCCAATCTCCTGGTTCGTGCCGCCGTTGACATCGGCCCAAGCCAGCCGAACGATGTTGGCGTCGGTGGCGCTAAGATTTATCGGGGGCAGAAGCGGCGTCGGTGCAGCGTCGTTGTCTTGCTGCGGCTCAACAAACAGCCCTGCCGGATCAATCTCGAACTCCAACGCGTCAAAGCGCAGATCGATGCGATTGCGGTGCAACGGCTGGACGTACACCTCGCGCGCAATCGGCTTGCCAACATCGTCGCCAAGATCATCGACCCATTCAAGCACGCGCCCTGATGTAGCGTCGCCAACCAAGCGCTTGCCGAACGCATCGACAAAGCCGTCTGCGATATGCCGACCGATCCCAAGCGTGCTGCGTTGGTGCCAGAGACCGGTCATCAGATCGAACACCCAAGTGCGCGCACCGTCCGTGTCGTCAGGATCAGCGCTCTCTAGCGTAAGCTGGTAGAACTCGTGGCCCGCGATCTGGTGGGCAAAGGCCGTGGCGCTACCAAGCCGCTGGCGCGCGATGGCGTCCTCGATGGTTGGCGTGGAAATGCGCTGCGGCTGAAGCCCACGTGCGGCGTAAACGATACCGTCGTTGCCGAGCCACACCAGCGTGTCGGTGAGCTTGGCGGCGCAGTAGGACGAGGCGATACCGATATCAGAGCGCGCACCCTGTTGGCGGGCAAACGGCACACCGGCGCCACCGACGTTGTACCAGACCTCCGTCGAGTCCGTGCCGAACAGAAACAGGAAATCACCATTCGGCACGATGGCCAACAGCGGGTCCGGCACCTGTTCAGCCGTGGCGAAGTTCAGGCCATCGACCTCGGTCGAGTACAGGTCGGAGTAGTACCAGCGGCCTGTGGGGGAAGCGCCATCGGGGAACACGAAGTAGCCCTGGAAGAAGGCCACGGTCGGAGAGGGCTGGATATCGGGTCCGGCAAGCTCACTCACGACCAACGCGCCGGACGCATCGGCTTCGTACTTGAAGATGCGCGCGCCGTCCGTGAGCACCAATGTCGTGCCGTTCGAGGCGAAACGCACCGGACCGCGAAACGCGTCGTCACCGATCTGCTCCGAAGTGCCACCAGCCTCGATGCGAAACAGCCCGCGGCGCGTGGCGGCGATGACAGCGCCGTTGAACTGGGTTAAGCCAAGAAGCTTCGTGTCGTCCAGATCGGCAAAGACGCGCGTGCCGGGTGTAGGCTTCAGCCACGTAGGCGCCTTGGCCGCGGCAGGCGCCACCTGCGCATAGTAGTTGACGAGCGCACCGCCCCAAGCGACACGCGCATCGGCGCGGCCCTCATCAACGGCTAGAGCAACCGGTGTGCGGCGACGTTGCATCAACGCCGCCCTGGTCCAGAGCGGACATCGTAGCGGCCACGTCCACGCGCACCGGTGATGGCGGGATCAACGTGCAGGACGCCGGGGCGCGTGTTGTGGGCTGTGAGCGTGCGATAGTGGTTCTTAGCCGTCTGGCCAAGCACCCGCATCTCGCCATTCGGGTAGCCATACTCCGGCGCAAGCTCGACGGCCAAGCCCCACATCAGCGCCAGATCGTAGCCAGGAAAGAAGCCGGTTTCGTCAAACAGCCCCTGCGACGTGTCGAGTGCTTTGCTGGAGACGATGGTAATGGTCTCATCGCTCGGGAAGCAATCGAACCGCATGATATCGTAGGGCATACCGGGCTCGTGCCAGTAGAAGTTCGGGCGCGCGACCACCTGCCGTGTGGGTATGCGCGACCACGCTTCCGCGCCAAGCTCCTGTACCTGACGGTTGTCGCTGCCAAGGGTGCTGAACGAGGTGAAAATGTCGATGGGCTTGGCGCTGTCCCAATCGCCGCCAACGCCCCAAGTGTAGGTGTTCTTCGTCTCAGTGAGCGTAAAGGTTTCGACGGCGCGGCCCCGCACGAACACGCCCTTGAGCGACCATATCTCGATAAGCGCGGCAAGCCGCTCGCGACCACGCTGCATCTGCGAGGTGCTGGGCGTTTCGCTGCGCCCGATCGCTCGCAGCGTGATAAGGGCGTCCCTGACGATGTCTGCGACCGTGCCGGGCATAAGTCACTCTGCCGCAGAGCTTGACAAGAGCACCAGTTCACCGGACGCTAGGCGAGCCATCAATGCGTCCAGATCGTTCTTTGAGGCTTTGACGCCGAATTTATTGGCGATCAGTTCGCGCTTCCATGCAGCGATGCGCATCCCAGACCGCTCATATTCCATCAAGAAACCGTACGCTGCCTGCGTTTCGTCTTTCATCTCCCCAGAAATGACGTTGAAGCGGTCTTCAGGTTTGATGAACAGCTTAGGGCTATCAACCCACCCGTCCTGCGCCAGACGCGCCATTAGCGCGTCGTCCGCGCCGTCAAACACCTTCGGCGCATGCTCAGAATGGTAGAGGTAAGTGGGCTGTTTCATGTCTGTCTCGCATGGGGGAAGGCAAGGGCCGCCGTGGCGGCCCAAGCGTCAGGCGGCCAAGGCAACCTTGGTCAAAATCTTGTGACTGAGCCGCGGGTCGATGAGCTTCACGCCCCACAGGACGTCCATCCGAGTCTCGTCACGCATTTCGCGCAAGTTGAAGTCGCCAGTGATCGTGATCGAAATCCCGGTTTCAGGATCGGAGATGGTGGTCGAGTTGACGCCATAGGCCGGTGCCTTGATCGCCACGGACG
>JBCDHK010000046.1:0-15774 GCA_038750185.1 Pseudomonadota bacterium | reverse complement strand
TGCTCGGCCACGCCTCGCTCCGATCGACCCAGATCTACACGGCAGTCGATGCCAGCCACCTGTCGCGCGTTTACGCCAAGGCGCACCCGCGGGCACAACGATGAGCCCGCCCCTCCTCGACAACAGCCGCGCCCGGCGCCTGTTTCTCGATCTGCATCTGCTGCTGCGCCCCGGATCGGGCCCGGGGCGGGGTGGCGATCTGGACGGCGTGCTGCACGCTCTCGGCTTTGTACAAGTCGACAGCGTCAACACGCTGGCCCGCGCGCACGACCTGATCCTCTGGTCGCGGCGCGGGCAATATCGCCCGGAGGCCCTCACCCAACTGGTGGCGCGCCGCCGGACGGCCTTCGAGCACTGGACCCACGATGCCGCCGTCATCCCCATGGCCTTCTATCCGATGTGGCGGCTGAAGTTCGCGCGCGACGAAGCACGCCTGCGCGCACGCTGGCCGGAGTGGCGCCGCGAGGGCTGGCAGGGCGAACTCGGCACCGTCCTCGACCATATCCGCGCGCACGGCCCGACCTCATCACTCGATGTGGGCGAGGGCGAGGCGCGGGGCTCCTCGGGCTGGTGGGACTGGCATCCCTCCAAGACGGCGCTCGAATTCCTTTGGCGCTCGGGGCGGCTCGCGGTCTGCCACCGCCAGGGGTTTCGCAAATTCTACGACCTCGCCGAGCGGGTGATCCCGCCAGAACACCTCAACACCCGGCGAGACGATGCCGAGATCGTCGACTGGGCGATGATGGCAGCGCTCGACCGGCTCGGCTTTGCCACCAGCGGCGAGCTTGCGGCCTTCTTCGAGATCGTCACGCGCGAGGAGGCGCGGGCCTGGACCACCGAGGCCCTTTCGGCCAAGCGGATCGTCGAGGCGGAGATCGAGATGGCCGACGGCACGCGCCGGCGCAGCCTGACCACCGAGGCCCTGCTCGACCGCGCGGCCACGCTGGCGGCCCCCTCATCGCGCGTGCGGCTGCTCTCGCCCTTCGATCCGGCCTTGCGCGAGCGCACCCGCGCCGAGCGGCTGTTCGGCTTTCGCTACCGGATCGAGATCTTCGTGCCCGCGGCCAAGCGGCGCTACGGCTACTATGTCTTTCCGGTCTTCCAAGGCACGCGCGCCATCGGACGCCTGGATGCCCGGCGCACTGGAAAGGTGTTGAGGGTGCGCGCGTTCTGGCCCGAGGCTGGCGTTGCGATGGGCAAGGCGCGCCTTGGTGCTCTGAGGGCAGAGTTGGAGCGGGTTGGGCATCTCGCCGGCATTGAGGAGATCGATTTCGCGCCGGAGTGGATCCGGGCACCCAGCCAACCCGTATGCCAGTCCGCCTGATCGTGCGCTGGGCTTGAGAGGCGAGATCGGCTCGGCTACCTGTGGTGCACGAAATCCCAGCGCAAAGGCGTAGATCGTGAAAATTCACAACGACCTGCCGTCCGCCGTCGGCAACACCCCCCTGATCCGGCTGCGCAAAGCCTCAGAAGCCACCGGCTGCGAGATCCTGGGCAAGGCCGAATTCCTCAACCCGGGCCAGTCGGTCAAGGACCGCGCCGCGCTCTGGATCATTCGCGACGCCGAAAAGCGCGGCCTGCTCGGCCCGGGCGGCACCATCGTCGAGGGCACGGCGGGCAACACCGGCATCGGCTTGGCGGTGGTCGGCAATGCGCTTGGCTATCGCACGGTGATCGTCATCCCCGAGACCCAGACCGAAGAGAAAAAGGCCATGCTGCGTCTGGCCGGCGCGACTTTGGTGGAGGTGCCGGCAGCGCCCTATAAAAACCCCAACAACTACGTGCGCTACTCCGGGCGCCTGGCCGAAGCACTGGCCGCCTCCGAGCCCCAGGGCGCGGTCTGGGCCAATCAGTTCGACAACACCGCCAACCGCCAAGCCCACATCGAGAGCACCGGCCCCGAGATCTGGGAGCAAACCCAAGGCCGCCTCGACGGCTTTATCTGTGCGGTGGGCTCGGGCGGCACACTGGCCGGCATGGCCGAGAGCCTGCGCGCCAAAAAACCCGCCATCAAGATCGGACTGGCCGATCCCATGGGCGCCGCGCTCTGGCACTACTACACCCACGGCAGCCTCAAGGCCGAGGGCTCGTCGATCTCCGAGGGCATCGGCCAAGGCCGCATCACCGCCAATCTGGAGGGCCTCGACGTCGATTTCGCCTACCGCATCCCCGATGAGGAGGGCCTGCCCATCGTGTTCGATCTGCTCGCCGAGGAGGGGCTGTGCATGGGGCTGTCCTCAGGGATCAATGTCGCCGGTGCCATGCGCCTGGCGCGCGAGATGGGGCCGGGCCACACCATCGTCACCATCCTGTGTGATTACGGCACGCGCTATCAGAGCAAGATCTACAACCCCGCCTTTTTGCGCGAAAAGGGCCTGCCGTGCCCGCCCTGGCTGGAAAGCGGCGCCGAGCGCGCTGTGCCTGCGGTGTTTGACAACGCCTAAGGGCTGCGCGCACGAGCCCCCCTGGCCAGAGCGGCAAGGCGGGCGTAAACTACTGCACATGAAACATCTGTTTGCCGTTCTCGCCCTTCTCCTCCCGCTCGCCCTCACCGCCGCCGCCCAAAACGCCCCAAGCCTCAGCGAGCGCCTGGAGCAATGGGAGACGGATGCGCGCGCCATCGAGGAGGCGCTCGACGCCGATCGGCACACCCTGGAGACCATCGCCCGCGCCCGCGCCCTCCTGGAGAGCGATCTGCTGGAGGTCTTGCCCGCGCGCGAGGCGTTGCAGACGCGCATCGCGCCGCTGCGCGACCAGTTGGAGGCGCTCGGCGAAGCCCCCGCCGATCCCCAGACCGAAGCCCCCCAGATCGCCACCGAGCGCCAGCGTCTTCTGGCCGAGATCGGCGAGGTCGAAGCCCGACTGCGCCGCACCGATCAGGCCGAAGCCCGCGCCGAGGGCCTGCTCGTGCAACTGAGCGAAAAGCGTAAGACGCTGTTTACCGATCAGTTGCTGAGCCGCGGCCCAAGCCTGCTCGAAGCCGCCACCCTGCCCGCAGCCCTGGCCTCGATCCAGCGCACCGGGCGGATCATCGTGCTCGAAACCCTCTCGCGCATCGACCGTCAGAGCACCGAGATGAACGTGCCGCGCCTCGTGCCCCTGATCCTGCCGGTGGTGCTGATCGGGGTGGCGCTGGCGGTGCTGATCAAGGTGCGCAACGTCGCCATCGTGCGCCTGCAACGCAGCGTCAACTACGACAGCCCCCATTCGCGCCGCGTCGCAGCCGGGCTCGGCATGACGTTGGCGCGGCTGTTGTTGCCGGCCTCTGCCGTGGCCTTGATCCTGGTGGCCGTCGATGCTTCGGGGCTGCTCGGGGGACAGGGCAAACGGCTGCTGGAGGGCTTGCGCAGCGGTGCGGCGCTGCTGATCGGGGCCTATGCGCTCGGCGGCGCCTACTACGCGCCGAGTGCACCGGCCTTGCGCCTTTCGCGCCTGGGCGACCGTGATGCCAGGCGGGCGTTTCGCTGGCTGATGATCCTGGCGTTGGTGGTCGGCCTCGACCGGGCGCTGGTGGTGCAGGGCGAGGGCATGGGGCTGGCCATCGAGGGGCTGACGCTGCTCAATGCCGCCTTGATCGGCGCGGGGGCGCTGGCGCTGGCGGCCTTTGCCTATTATCTGCGCCGCCCCCCAGCCACAGCAGAGCCCGACGCGCCCGACGCACCAGCGCCCGCCCGCGATCCCGCCTCCCCTGATCCTGAGGACGATCCCGAAGAACAGCGCACCCGTACCGCCGCCTCCTCGATCTCGCTGCTCTCGCTACTGCGTCTTGTCGCGTGGCTGGTGGCGCTCTCAGCGCCGGTGCTGGCGCTCTCGGGCTATTATGCCGGCTCGCGATTTCTGTTTTATCCGCTGGTGTTCTCGGGGGCGGTGATCGGCGTCTGTCTGCTGCTGTTTCATGTCGTGCGCACCATCGTCGATCAGATCGCCAGCAGCCACGACGGCGACAGCGCCATCGACAAGCTCCAGCTCATCCCCATCGGGGTGGCGCTGTTGCTCGGCTGTGCCGCGGCCCCTGTGCTGGCGCTGATCTGGGGCGCCGACGCCGCCGATCTCTCCGAGATGCTGCGCATGGTGGCCTCGGGCTTTACCGTGGGCGAGGTGCGGGTCTCGCCGGTCGATTTCATCGCCTTTGTCGGTGTGTTGGTGCTGGGCATCGTGATCACGCGCTCGCTCCAGCGCCTGCTTCGCCAGACCGTGCTGCCGCTCACCGGCATGGATGCGGGTGGGCGCGATGCCATTACCGCGGGCGCGGGCTATCTCGGCATCGTGGCGGCGGCGCTGGTGGCGGTGTCCTCGGCGGGGCTCGATCTGTCCAATCTGGCCATTGTCGCCGGTGCGCTCTCGGTCGGTATCGGCTTTGGCCTGCAAAACATCGTCAACAACTTCGTCTCTGGCGTCATCCTGCTCATCGAGCGCCCGATCAAGGCGGGCGACTGGATCGAACTGCCCTCGGGCATGGGCCACGTCAAAAACATCAACGTGCGCTCGACCGAGGTCGAGACCTTTGACCGCGCCTCGTTGTTCGTGCCCAACTCGCAGCTGATCGCGGAGAACGTGATCAACTGGACCCACTCCAACCTGAACGGACGCGTTATCATCCAGGTGGGGGTGGCCTATGGCACCGATACGCGGCTGGTCGAGCGCATCCTCTCCGAGATCGCCCGCGCCCACCCGATGATCCTGCGCCGCCCGCCGCCCTCGGTGCTGTTTCGCAGCTTCGATGCCGATTCGCTGGCCTTTGAGATCCGCGCCATCCTGCGCGACGTCAACTGGAAGCTGAGCGTCCAGTCTGACATCAACCACGAGATCGCCCGCCGCTTCACCGCCGAGGGCATCGTGATCCCGTTCTCCCAGACCGACATCCACTTCCAGGGCGCCGAGGAGATCGGCGAGGCGTTTGGGCGCGGTCTGGGGCGGGCGCGCCTTGCCAATGGCAGCGGTATGCCCCAAATCGGCGAGGGCAACGACGCGCCCCCGGACAACCGCAACGGCGGCCCTGGCCGTCCGAACGCGGGCGATGACCGCTAGAGCGATTTCAAAGAAGGTGGAACACCGACTGGCTCGGAAATCGCGGCAAGACAACAACTTATAGCATCTTGCGCGAACCGGCATTTGCGCAAAATGCTATAACCGGAGCGACACCAAGACCCCATGACCGATCCTCTCTACCGCGACGACCCCTATCTGCGCGAGGCCGAGGCCACCGTCGCAGCCCAGATCGAGACCCCCAAAGGCGTGGGCGTCACGCTCGACCGCACGGTGTTCTATCCCACCGGCGGCGGCCAGCCGGGCGATACCGGCGCCCTGCTATGGGAGGGCGGCGAGATGACCGTGGCCACGGCCATCAAGGGCGAGGGTACCACGGTCGTCCACCTCGCCACCGAGGGCGCCACCTTGCCCGCCCCCGGCACGCGTGTCCTGGCGCGCCTCGACTGGCAGACCCGACACGCCCATATGCGCATCCACACCGCGCTGCATCTGCTCTCGGTGGTGGTGCCGCTGCCTGTCACCGGCGGCCAGATCGGGCCCGCTAAGGGCCGGCTCGATTTCAACATGCCCGAAGCCCCCGAGGACAAAGCCGCCCTGGAGGAGGCCCTCAACGCCCTCATCGCCGCCGATCACCCCGTCACCACCGAGTGGATCAGCGACGCCGAACTCGCTGCGCGCCCCGAGATGGTCAAGACCATGACCGTCAAGCCGCCCATGGGTGCGGGGCGCGTGCGGCTGGTGCGCATCGGCTCAGGCACGCCCCCGGTCGATCTCCAGCCATGTGGGGGCACCCACGTCGCCACCACCGCCGAGATTGGACGGGTACGGCTTGGAAAAATCGAAAAGAAAGGCAAGCAAAACCGTCGCGTCTCGATTGCACTGGACTAGGTTGCGCTGCAGATGCTCAGCCAGGATACCGCAATGCAACAACTCCAGTCGCCCATGCACGCCCCCCTCCCAAGCCTCTCCGAGAGCCCCGACTGGGGCTATCTGTTGCGCGAGTTCCACGAGATCTATCGCAACTCGGGCGCCGGCGGCTCGGAACGCATCCGCGCCCACCAACGCCACGTGCGCGAGGCGATCAACCGCACCGTCAAAGCCGATCCGCAGGTGCTGCCCCGCGACGCCAGCGAAAAACCGGTCACCGCGCATTTCCGCCGTGCCCTCGATCGCGGCCGCATCGAGCGCACCGAAGCCTTCATCCGCGCCATCGCCCGCGTCTCAGACAGCCTGGCCTGGCTCTATGGCTACGATAAAGTGCCCCGCGGTCTTGCCCAACGCTATGCCTTTGCCGAACTGGCCGGCCCCCAAGGCCCCATCGAAACCCGCCAGATCATCCTGGGGCTGGTGCTGTTTGCGCCGGGCTGCACCTACCCCGCCCACGCCCACGACGGCCTGAGCGAGAGCTACTATGTGCTCTCGGGCACCTGTTCGGAAAACGACACCGGGGTCTATGCGGCAGGCTCGATGATCTTCAATCCGCCCGGCCACACCCACCGCATCACCGTGGGCGCACGCGAGCCCTGCCTGCTGGCCTACGCCTGGATCGGCCCCGAAGACAAGCTGGCCGGCCAGAAGATGACCCTCTCACGCAGCCCCCGCAGCACCGCCAAGCCTTGATCGCGCCCGCGCATGCCCCTAACCCTTAGAGGGATTTCAAGGGCGGTGGAGACACCGTCCGATGCGGAAATCTCCGCAAGACAATAATCCACAGCGTCGCGCGCAATGCTGTAGAGAACAGGGGGAGGATACCATGCCCGATAGCGATCCCAGCACGCTGGTCTCGACCGAGTGGCTGGCAGAGCGCCTCGGCGCGCCGGATCTGCGCCTTCTCGACGGCTCCTGGCATCTGCCCGAGACTGGGCGCGATGCCCGCGCCGAATACGCCGAGGGGCATATTCCAGGGGCGCGCTTTTTCGATATCGACGCGATCTCCGATCCCACCTCGGCACTGCCGCACATGGCGCCCCCGGTCGAGCGCTTTGTCGCGGCGGTGCGCCGGCTTGGCATTGGCGATGGCCACCGCGTTGTGGTCTACGATCAGGCGGGGCTGTTCTCGGCGGCGCGCGTGTGGTGGCTGTTTCGTCTTTTTGGCCATACGGATGTGGCTGTGCTCGATGGTGGTCTGCCCAAATGGCGTGCCGAGGGCCATCCGATCGAGGACATGGCCCCCGATCCGCGCGAGCGCCACTTCACGGCGCGGCGCAATGCGGGGCTCGTGCGCGACGTGACGCAGGTGGCCGGCGCTGTCAAGCTGCGCCATGAGCAGATCCTCGATGCCCGCTCACCGGGGCGCTTTGCGGGCGAGGAGGCCGAGCCGCGCCCTGGCTTGCGCGCAGGCCACATCCCCAGCGCGCGCAACCTGCACTACAAGGCGCTGTTTGAGCCCGATGGCACCATGAAGGGCGTGCCCGCGTTGCGCGCATTGTTCGAGGGCGCTGGTATCGATCTGGCCAAGCCGGTGGTGACCACCTGCGGCTCGGGCGTGACGGCGTGTATTCTGACGCTGGCGCTGCATCGCCTCGGCCATGCCCGCAATGCCGTCTACGATGGTTCTTGGGCCGAGTGGGGTGCCTATCCCGATCTGGCTGTCGAGGCGGGGGCCGCCATGCCAACCGCGCAATAGAGCGATTTTGAAGGGCCTACCCTAAAAAACACCAGCAGAGCACAAATGCCAAACTGCCGGTGTCTCACATGTCTTTGCGAGCACTCGCGCGCCTCTTCGCTCAGTGGACGCCGCGCAAATGCCCGGTCGGGATCATGTCGCGCCGCTCCAGCGGCATGGGACGCCGACGCGCCTCAACCAACCGATGCGGTGTGCCAACGGCAAATTCCTGCGCCAACGCTTCCGGCTGTGCAGCCTCGTGCGCCTTGGCCGCGTGCAAGCGCACCGGTCTGCGGCTGGGAGGCTCCTGGCGCTCGGCCCTGGCAAGCGAGAGACCTGCTGCGCGGCGCACACTGCGACGGGTGCGCTCATGGGCGAGTTGTTCGCAGGCTTCGACTTCGGCCGTCAGTAGGACGATCTGTTCGGCGCGGGTGGCAACGCGCGTTGCAAAACCGCGGCGGTTGAGGAATGTGTTGGCCAGATAGCGCCACTCGCCGAGATCGAGCGCCCCGTCGCGCGTGCGGATGATGCTGGCGCGCCAGAGTTCGAGCAACTCCATCTCGTGTTCGGCGGCAAAAGCTTTGAGACGGCGGATGTCGTCGATGCGGTCGAGAGCGTTTGGATCGATTTCCTGGCCGTGCAGACCGTCGTGGCGGGCAACGGGCAGGATCGGGTCGTCCAGATCGGGCTCTGGCGGCATGTAGTGGGCGGGTGTGGTGTGATTGCGCGTGGCGTTGCGCGCGGCGCGGCGATCACCGTTGATCTTGAGCAGCAGCAGACCTGCCAGAGTAGCGACAGCGGCAGCCGTGGCGACGCGGACATTCTTGACCGTTTCGGGCAGAGCCGTCTCGCCAGAGGTGACCTCGGCCACGGCGTCGAACACCCCAACCGTTCCAGCCAGACCCAAGACAGTGAGCGAAACGCCAGCAAAAAGAGCGGTACGCACCAAGCTCATGAATTTACCCTTCCATTGGGCCGCCTAGGAAGAACAGGTTTCCCGTGCGGCGCCGTCAAGTTGTGTTAGGGCAAGATAATCGTTTTGATCCACGAGTGAAAGAAAGATTGCGTTGACTATACTTACGTAGGGCTCTGCATCACTTATGGATAGAGTAAATTACTTCATATTCCTCTTTAGGTTGCATATGCGCAATTAATGGGCGGTGACCTCCTTATTAAAAGTAGCCAACAAAATACTAATTTCGCCTCTAACGGGTATTCACCGGATCCGTTCACACCACTCCCAACCGAATCACTCGCCATCGGCGTGGCTGCACTGCGGAGGGCTCGACGCGATTGTCCAGCGAAATTTTCCTTTCGCATCGAGAATTCTGCGATTTGCATTGCACTTTGCAAATTTCCGCTGCTCCCACCCCCATCCTTTTCCGCCACGCTCACCCATGTGCCCCGCTGGCACGAAACGGTTCACCGCAGCCAACCACGCTCCCCGCCCCAAGCACTCACACCCGTTGCCCCCACCCGAGGACAGCGCCTGGTTCTCAAGGCTGCACCGGGCTATCGCTGACGGCATACTCAACGGCGGTTTTACTGAGCGCGGCGACAGTGCTAAGGACGACTGGCCCCGATAGCCTGATCTGGGCGGGCGCACTGCAGGCGCTGGCGCTGGCGGCGGTACAGGCTTGGCCGCAGCGCTGCCCGCGCTTTAAGGGTGTTCGCGTGGGTGGCGGTTGGCGTGCCGCTTGGGCACCACGCCCCCAGCACACGAAGGAACTTGAGCCATGTGCGAGCACGCACCCATCCCCCCGATCGCCCGCAGCGGAGCCCGCCCATGAGCGCCGTCTCGCGCGACGCGGTGATCGCCGCCCTCGCCAAGATCGTCGATCCCGAGAGCGGGCGCGATCTGATCGGGGCCGAGATGGCCAAGGCGATCACCGTGGCGGGTGCGTCGGTGAGCTTTGTCATCGAGGTCGATCCAGCCAAGGGCGCGGCCATGGAGCCGGTGCGCAAAGCCGCCCAACAAGCGGTCGAGGCGCTGCCCGGTGTCGAGAAAGTCTCAGCCGTGCTCACAGCCCATTCCGGCAGCCCCCCAAGTGCTCGCGCGCCCGCCCCCAAGAAAGCCCCCCCCGACATCGCGCCAAGGCGCAAACCGAGCCAACCCGCCAATAAGAAAGTCGAGGGCGTAGAGCGCATCATCGCCATCGCCTCGGGCAAGGGCGGGGTCGGCAAATCCACCGTCTCGGCCAATCTCGCCGTTGCCATGGCCGCCAAGGGCTTGCGTGTCGGCCTGCTCGATGCCGATGTCTACGGGCCGTCGCAGCCGCGCATGCTGGGGATTACCGGGCGGCCCTCCTCGCCCGACGGCACCACCATCCTGCCGCTGAAAAACCACGGCGTCACCGCCATGTCGATCGGCATGATGGTGCCCGAGGGCGAGGCGGTGGTCTGGCGCGGGCCCATGCTGATGGGCGCCTTGGAGCAGATGCTGCGCCAGGTGAAATGGGGCACGCTCGATGTGTTGTTCGTCGATTTGCCGCCGGGGACGGGCGATGTCCAGCTCACCCTTTCGCAAAAGGCCGAGGTGACCGGGGCGGTGGTGGTCTCCACCCCCCAGGACATCGCCCTGATCGATGCGCGCAAGGCGCTCGATATGTTTCGCAAGACCTCGACGCGCGTGCTCGGCCTGGTCGAGAACATGTCGATGTATATCTGTCCCAACTGCGGGCACGAGGCGGCGATCTTTGGCCATGGCGGCACGCGCACTGAGGCCGAGACGCTGGGGCTGCCGTTTCTGGGCGAGATCCCGCTCGATCTCGATATTCGCATGGCCTCGGATGGCGGCACGCCCATCGTGGCCGAGAAACCCGCCAGCCCCCAGGCCCGCGCCTTCTTCGACATCGCCGAGCGCTTGGCCTCGCTGGAGGCGATGGTCTGAGGGGGATGCGCCGTTAGTCTCTCCACACCCCTGCAGGAGAGAGCCCATGTGCCACCCCCGCGTCATCCAAACCGTTAAGCAGCGCCTATTGAGCCGGCGCGATCTGTTTCGCACTGCTGGCGTGGTCGCCACCGCCACCAGCACCACCGCCTTGGCCGCCGGTACCGCGCTGGCAAGAGCGCCCTCGCGCATCGAGGACCTGACCTACACCCTCTCACCCGCGTTCCCGACCTACTCCGGCGAGCCGGGCTTTGCCGCCGAGCAGACCTTCGACGTCGCCGAGCACGGCTTCAATCAGTTCGATCTCTCGATCAACGAGCACACCGGCACCCACATCGACGCGCCGCTGCACGTCTTCGCCGATGGCGCTGCGGTCGACGAAATCCCCGTCGCCTCGCTGGTGGCGCCTCTGGTGGTGATCGACATTCGCACCAAAGCCATCGCCGATCACGAAGCCCAGGTCACCCCCGACGACATCAAGGCCTGGATTGCCGTCAATGGCGCTCTGCCGGCGGGGTGTTGTGTGGCCATGGACTCGGGCTGGAGCCTGCGCGTCGACGGCCCCGGCTATCGCAATGTCGATGGCGGCGGCACGATGCGCTTTCCGGGCTTTCACGCCGAGGCGGCACTGATGCTGATCGAGGAGGCCGAGTGCGTCGGGTTGGCCGTCGACACGCTCTCGCTCGATATCGGCTCCTCGACCGATTTCGCCACCCACACCGCCTGGCTGCCCTCGGGGCGCTGGGGGATCGAGAACATCGCCAGGCTCGACCAAGTGCCAGCGGCAGGGGCGACGCTGGTGGTGGGCGCGCCCAAGCATCGCGGCGGGACGGGCGGTCCGACGCGGGTGCTGGCCTTGGTCTGATGGCACCCTGCGCCGATCGGCGTGGCCACCGCCTTTGAAATCGCTGTGTTAGCTTGCCACGATTTCCGAGCCAGTCGGTGTGGCCACCGCCTTTGAAATCACTTCGGGTATTATCTTGCCGCGATTTCCGAGCCAGTCGGTGTGGCCACCGCCTTTGAAATCGCTTCGGGCACTATCTCGCCGCGATTTCTTAACCACCAACCCATGGAGGTTGGCTGGACATCGCTTCAGCGCCGCGCCTCGGCGGCGATCATGGCCAGGCGGATCAAGCAGCGCTCGGCCAGGGCGCGCTCGGGGCGGGCGCTGGCGGGGCCTGCACGGCGCAGCGCCAGTTCGCAGGCGTGGATCAAGCGCAGACCGGTCTCAGCCCGGCCCGCGCGCCAAAGCTCGGCCTCGCCAACAAGACGGTCGCGGCGCGGCCCGAACACGGGCGGGCGCAGTCGCTCGACCCCACTGCGCGGACCACCCGGCGCCAGGGCCAATGTCAGCAGTTGGCGCAGGTGGCGCCCCATGCTCAGGATCGTGGTCGAGGGCGCGGTGCCGGCAGCGCTGAGGCGCGCAAGGAGGGCCGGCACGCGTTCTGGCGCCCCCCCTGCCACGGCGGCAAGCAGGGCCTCGACCGTGCTGTCGCTGCCACTGGCGGCACCGGGCTGGAGGGGGGCAAGCGCCTCGACGTCCTCTGCGCTCAGCGTCTCGGCGTCGCTGGCGTAGAGCGCGAGGGCGTTGAGGGTCTGGCGCAGACACCCCGGATCGAGACTGGCGGCAAGCTCCAGGAGGGCGGCGCGCGCGCCTTCGTCGGGGCGGGCCCTACAGCCGAGAGCGCTGAGCAGGGCCACCGGATCATCCTGCCCGGCCTGATCGGGGTAGAGCCCGGCGGCGGCAAACCCCGCGCCCTTCTCGAACAACCGATGCAAGGCGCCTTTGGTGGTGATGCCACTGGCAGTGACGACGAGGTAGGCGTCCTCGGTGGTCAGACCCTCCAGCGCTACAGTGAGGGCGCTGGCCAGGCTATCCTTGGCGCCTTCGATCAACAGCACTCGCCGCCCTGGAAAAAAGCCGCGCGCGCGCAGCCCCGTGTCGATCTCGGCGGGGGCGCGGCGGGCGGTCTCGGCGTCGAGGCGGGTGAGGCGCAGATCATCGCCTTCGGTGAGGCGTGGGATCAGGTCGCGCCGGTGGAGCGCAATCAGCGCCGGATCGGGGCCGTGCAGCAACACCCCGAGCAGACGCGGATCGGGATTGGCGGCAAAGCGCGCAGCCGCCGCGGCGCTGAGCTTCATGGGCCAGCCACGGCCATCACGACAGCGCCGCCTCGACCGTGGAGGCGCGCGCCAGGATAGAGCGGGCGATGCGCTCGCCGATCTCGCGGGCCAGACGCGCCTCGACATCGCGCTTGGCGGCGCGGGTGGCAAAGAGATCGGCGGTCTCGTTGTAACCGGCTTCGGCGCGCTCTGCGGCGGCGAGCACCGGCGCATCGAGCCCCGCACGCACCAGCCGCCAGGGGGCGATGGCGATGACGGTGCGCCGCGTGATGGCGCTGTCGGGGGTGATGGCCAGACCTTGTTCGCTGAGGGCCAGATCGACCTCCAGGCGCAATTCTGCGCGCGCGGGACGGCCAAGGCGCGCGGCCAGGCTCTCGCCCAGATAATAGCGTGTGCGCGTATTGGCGGCGGGCAGCGCGATCAGGCCGCGCAGCCGGCTGGCCTCGGCGTTTTCGGCCAGCATGGGGCGAAAGCAGCCAGCCAGAGGCAGCGCGAGCAGCGTGAGGGCGGCACGGCGAGTGGGGCCGGGCGAGGTTTTGGGTGCTGGGACCTCAGACCACGACATTGACGATCCGCCCCGGCACCACGATGACCTTTTTCGGCGCGCGCCCTTCGAGAAACCGCACCACGTCCGGGTGGCCGAGCGCCAAGCTCTCGACGCTGTCCTTGGGCGCATCGCGCGCGACCTGGAGTTCGGCGCGCTTTTTGCCGTTGACCTGGATCGGCAGCGTGATGGTGTCGTCTCGCGCCAGGGACGGATCGGCTTTGGGCCAGGGCGCATCGACGACCATGGTCGTGTGACCAAGGCGCGCCCAGATCTCCTCGGCGAAGTGGGGCGTCATGGGCGCCATCAGCCGTGCCAGCGCCTCGAAGGCTTCGCGGCGGGCATAGTCGAGGTCGGCCCCGGCGCTGTTGGCCTTGGCGAGCGCGTTGGTAAACTCGTAGAGCCGTGCGACGGCTTTGTTGAAGGCGAACCCTTCGATGTCGGCGGTGACGCCGGTGATGGTCTTGTGGGTGGTGCGGCGCAGCGCAGTGGCCTTGTCGCCACACTGTGGCGCAGGGGTTGCGATCGGTGCCAGCACCGCCTCGTCGAGCACCCGCCAGACCCGCTGCAAAAAGCGCCACGCGCCCTCGACGCCCGCCGTGGTCCATTCGACGTCGCGCTCGGGCGGGCTGTCGGAGAGCATGAACCAGCGCGCGGTGTCGGCGCCGTATTGCTCGACGATGCGCTCGGGATCGATCACATTCTTCTTGGACTTGGACATCTTGATGACCGGGCCAACGGTGACCTCAGCGCCGGTCTCGGCGTGGCGGGCGTGGCCGTCCTCGACGATCACCTCCTCGGGATCGAGCCAGATCCGCCGCCCCTCGCTCTCGCGGTAGTAGCAGGCGTGGACGACCATGCCCTGGGTGAACAGCGCCTCGAAGGGCTCGTGGGCGCGCTCGGGCAGGTGGCCGGTGGCGTGCATGGCGCGGGCGAAAAAGCGCGAGTAGAGCAGGTGCAAGATCGCGTGCTCGACGCCGCCGATGTATTGATCGACGTTCATCCAATAGTCCGACGCGCTGCGCTCGGTCGGGGTCTCGGCGCGGGGGGCGGTGAAGCGGGCGTAGTACCAGGACGAATCGACGAAGGTGTCCATGGTGTCGGTCTCGCGCCGCGCGGCCTCGCCGCATTTCGGGCAGGGTACCTGGCCCCAATTGGGATGGCGCTCCAACGGGTTGCCGGGGCGCTCGAAAGAGACGTCCTCGGGCAGGCGCACGGGCAGGTCTTCCTTGGGCACGGGCACCGCGCCGCAAGTATCGCAGTGGATGATCGGGATCGGACAGCCCCAGTAGCGCTGGCGGGAGATGCCCCAGTCGCGCAGGCGAAACTGCTCGATACCCGCGCCATAGCCCCCGGCTTCGGCATGGGTAATGGCCTCGTCGATGGCGGTCTGGGCGGTCTTGACGCCCTCACCGGTGTGACAGCGCACATACTCGACCGGTTCGGTCTTGGCCGGCACGTAAGCCTCATCGGCGGAAGCCTCACCCTCAGTGGGCCGGTAGACCGGAACGATGGGTAGGGCGTATTTGGTCGCGAACTCCCAATCGCGCTGATCGTGGGCGGGCACACCGAAGATGGCGCCGGTGCCGTAGTCCATCAGCACGAAATTGGCGATCCAGACCGGCAACTCCCACTCGGGATCGAGGGGATGGACGACGCGGATGCCCGTATCAAAACCCTGCTTCTCGGCGGTCTCCAGCGCTTCCTCGGAGGTGCCGACCTGCCTGCACTCGGCACAAAACGCCGCCACCTCGGGGTTGTCGGCCTCCAAAGCGCGCGCCAGGGGGTGATCGGGCGAGATCGCGGCAAAGCTCGCGCCCAGCAGCGTGTCGGGGCGGGTGGTGTAGACCTCTAGGCGTGCGTGCCCTGCCGGGGCGCCGCGGGTGGCAAAGGCGAATTGCAGGCCGCGCGACTTGCCGATCCAGTTGGCCTGCATCAGGCGAACCTTCTCGGGCCAGTGCTCCAAGGTGTCGATGGCCGAGAGCAACTCGTCGGCCATGTCGGAGATCTTGAAGAACCACTGGGTGAGGGTGCGCCGCTCGACCAGGGCGCCCGAGCGCCAGCCCCGCCCGTCCTCGACCTGCTCATTGGCGAGCACGGTCATGTCCACCGGATCCCAGTTGACCACCGCCTCCTTGCGCGTGACGAGACCTGCCTCGAGAAAATCGAGAAACAGCGCCTGTTGCTGGGCATAGTACTCAACATCGCAGGTGGCGAATTCGCGCGACCAGTCGAGGCTCAGCCCCATGCGTTTCAGCTGGGCGCGCATGGCGGCGATAGTGGCGTAGGTCCATTCGCCGGGATGGACACCGCGCTCCATGGCGGCGTTTTCGGCGGGCATGCCAAAGGCGTCCCAGCCCATGGGGTGGAGCACGTTAAAGCCTTGCGCCCGCTTGTAGCGCGCGACCACATCGCCCATGGCGTAGTTGCGCACATGCCCCATGTGGATGCGCCCCGAGGGGTAGGGAAACATCTCCAACACGTAATAC
This sequence comes from Pseudomonadota bacterium, assembly GCA_038750185.1. Classification (GTDB taxonomy): domain Bacteria; phylum Pseudomonadota; class Alphaproteobacteria; order Rhodobacterales; family Rhodobacteraceae; genus Thermohalobaculum. The sequence continues at coordinate 133 of JBCDHK010000046.1, read as the reverse complement.
TTGGGGCGGTCGGGATCGGCCTCGACCTGGAAGGTCTTGGCCTGTTCCCAGGCGGCTTGCCATTTTGGTTCGGCGTCGTGGGCGTTGTAGCGCGTCATCGCTGGCTCTCTTGGCTCGGGAGCAGCGCCCCCCT
>JBCDHK010000045.1:0-15874 GCA_038750185.1 Pseudomonadota bacterium | reverse complement strand
GATGCCACCATGGCCTCGCCGGTGGATATCTCGGTCTTCGGCGGCTACTTCCCCTTCGCCACGCGCTACAGCCTGGATGTGGCCTCCATGTTCGCCTACTACGGGCTCGATCAGATCTGGGCCGAGGCCTACGGCGAGGTCGACAACGTCACCTGGCTGTCCTCGGGCGCCTGGGACCCGCTGCACATCTTCACCAAGGATCCGATCCGCTCGCTCGCCGACATGCGCGGCAAGCGCGTCTTCGGCGTGCCGACCGCCGGGCGTTTTCTCTCCCGCTACGGCCTGATCCCGGTCACCGTGCCGTGGGACGATGTCGAGGTGGCGCTGCAAACCGGCGAGCTGGACGGCGTCGCCTGGTGCGGCTTCACCGAGGCCTATGAGGTGGGCTGGGCCGATGTCTGCAACTACGCCCTCACCAACTCGGTCACCGGCGCGTGGTTCGGCAGCTACTTCGCCAACTCGGAAAGCTGGGCCAAAGTGCCCCCGCACCTCCAGCAGCTCTACCGCTCGACCATCGACCAGTCCCACTACTACCGCAACGTCTGGTACTGGGGCGGCGAGGCCAAGCTGCGCGTCGAGGGCGAGAAGATGGAACTGACCTCCATTCCCGCCGAGGAGTGGGCCCAGGTGGTCACGGACGCCTCCGAGTTCTGGGACGACATCGCCGCCAGTTCGCCGCGTGCCGCGCGTGTGGTCGAGGTGTTCAAGGAGTACGCCGCCGTGCAGGAGACCGCCGGCTACCCCTACCGCTGAGCGCCTATCCGGGCCGCCCCCGCGGCGGCCCACCCCCTCATCCCAGAGTTCCCATGCCCGCCAATCTGAGCTTCGAGGCCCTGAGCGAGGCCGTCGCCCTCGGCACCATCGACACCGTGCTGACCTGTATCGTCGACATGCAGGGCCGCCTGATGGGCAAACGCTTCCACGCCAAGCACTTCGTCGAGGAAGCCCACGACGAGACCCACGGCTGCGACTATCTGCTCGCCACCGACCTGGAGATGTACACCGTCCCGGGCTATGCCGCCTCAAGCTGGGAGGCGGGTTATGGCGATTATGTCCACAAGCCCGATCTCAGCACGCTGCGCCTCGTGCCCTGGCTGCCCGGCACCGCCATGGTGATGTGCGATGTGCTCGACCATCACACCCACGAAGAAGTCCCCCATGCGCCGCGCGCCGTACTCAAGCGCCAGATCGCGCGGGCGGGGGCGCTCGGCTTCACGCCGATGATGGCGACCGAGCTTGAGTTTTTCCTCTTCGAACAGGGCTTCGATGCCCTGCGCGATGCCCGCTACGCCGCGCTGCAACCGCTCGGGCGCTACAACGCCGACTATGCGATTTTCCTCACCTCCAAGGAGGAAGAGGTCATGCGCGCCATCCGCAATGGCCTCTACGGCGCGGGCGTGCCGGTGGAAAACACCAAAGGCGAGGCGGAGGCCGGCCAGGAAGAGCTTAACATCCGTTATTCCGACGCCCTCGACACCGCCGACATGCACACCATCGTCAAGAACGCCTGCAAGGAGATCGCTCACCAGCACGACCGCGCCGTGACCTTCATGGCGAAATACGCCGACGGGCGCGCGGGCTCCTCCTCGCACATCCACCAGTCGCTCCTGCGGGACGGGGCGCCGGCCTTCTACGACGCCGCGGCCGAGCACGCCATGTCCGAGACCATGCGCGCCTATCTAGCCGGCCTCATCGCCCATGCGGAGGCGACGACGGCCTTCCTCGCGCCATATGTGAACAGCTACAAACGCTTTTGCGAGGGCCTGTTTGCGCCCACCCGCGCCGTCTGGTCGACCGACAACCGCACGGCGGGCTTTCGCGTCTGCGCGCCGGGGGCCAAATCGGTGCGCGTCGAGTGCCGCATCGGCGGCGCCGATCTCAATCCCTATCTCGCACTCGCCGGTCAGATCGCAGCCGGGCTCGACGGCATCGAACAGGGCCTCACCCTGGAGGCCGAGACCCGCGGCGACATCTACCAAGCCGCTGGAGCGCGCGCCATTCCCGCCACGCTCCGCGAGGCTGCCGAGGCGCTGGACGGCTCCAAAATGCTGCGCGCCGCCATGGGCGACGCCGTCATCGACCACTATGTCCGCGCCGCGCGCTGGGAGGTGGAAGCGCTCGACCGCGCCGTCACCGACTGGGATGTGCTGCGCGGCTTTGAGAGAGCTTGAGCCCATGAGCGCCGATCTGATCCGCACCCCCGTGCGCCTCGTCTCGCCCGTCAACGGCGAGGTCTATGCCGAGCGCACGCCGCTGACCCCTGAAGCCGCCGAGGCCGCCGTGGCACGGGCGCGCGCGGCCCAGCCTGGGTGGGCGGCGTTGCCTCTCTCGGAGCGCATTACCCGCGTCGAGGGCGCCGTTGCCGCGCTGAAGGAGGTCGAGGCTCAACTGGTCCAGGAACTCGCCTGGCAGATGGGCCGCCCGGTGCGCTACGGCGGCGAGCTGGGCGGGGTGGCCGAGCGTGTGGCCTACATGGCCGCCGTCGCCGAGGAGAGTTTGGGCGCGACTGAGATCGAGGACAGCCCCGGGTTCCTCCGCCGCATCGAGCGCGCACCCGTCGGCGTCGTGCTCGCCATCGCACCCTGGAACTACCCCTATCTGACCGCCATCAACACCGCAGCCCCCGCCCTCATCGCGGGCAATGCGGTGGTGCTCAAACACGCGAGCCAAACCCTGCTCGTGGGCGAGCGCCTCGCGGAAGCCTTCCACAGCGCGGGCGTGCCCGAGGACGTGTTCCAAAACTTGGTGCTCGACCACGCCACCACTGAAGGCTTGATCGGGGCGCGGGCCTTCGGCGCGGTCAACTTTACCGGCTCGGTCGCAGGCGGGCGCGCCATCGAGCGCGCCGCCGCGGGCAGCTTCACCGGGCTCGGGCTGGAACTGGGCGGCAAGGATCCGGGCTACGTCCTGGAGGATGCTGATCTCGATTGGGCGGTCGACGGCTTGATGGACGGCGCCCTCTTCAACGCCGGCCAATGCTGCTGCGGGATCGAGCGCATCTACGTCCACCGCGCCCGCTTCGACGCCTTCGTCGAGGCCGCCGTCGCCTGGGCCGAAGGGCTGACCCTCGGCAATCCGCTGGAGGAGGCCACCACCCTCGGCCCCATGGCCGCCGCCCGCTTTGCCGCGGTGGTGCGCCGCCACACCGAGGAGGCCGTGGCCGCAGGCGCGCGTGCGCTGGTCGACCCTGGGCGCTTCCCGGCCGATGACGGCGGCGCCTATCTCGCCCCCCAGGTGCTCATCGATGTGGATCACACCATGACCGTGATGACCGAGGAGAGCTTTGGCCCCGTGGTCGGCATCATGGCTGTGGACAGCGACGAGGAGGCGCTCGCTCTCATGAACGACAGCCCCTATGGCCTCACCGCCTCGCTTTGGAGCGCCGACCCTGAGCGCGCGCTCACCCTCGGGCGGCGCATCGAGACCGGCACCGTCTTTCTCAACCGCGCCGATTATCTCGACCCGGCGCTCTGTTGGACCGGCTGCAAGGACACCGGGCGCGGCGCCACGCTCTCGACGCTCGGCTACCAGGCGCTGACCAGGCCGCGCTCCTATCACTTCCGCAAACGCAAGGCTTGAGGGCATGAGCTTGACCGCGACTTGGTCCTACCCCACCACGGTGCGCTTTGGCGCGGGGCGCCTCACTGAACTCGCCGAGGCTTGCCGCGTGGCCGCCATCGCGCGCCCGCTGCTGATCACCGACCGCGGCTTGGCACGGCTGCCCATCACCGAGCGCGCCTTGGGCGTCTTAGAGGGGGCAGGGCTCGGGCGCGCGCTCTTTACCGAGGTCGATCCCAACCCCAATGAGACCAACCTCGCCGCTGGCATCGCCGCCTACCGCGCGGGCGGGCATGACGGGGTGGTGGCCTTTGGCGGCGGCTCGGCGCTCGATCTTGGCAAGCTGGTCGCTTTCATGGCTGGCCAGACCCGCCCGGTCTGGGACTTCGAGGACGTGGGCGATTGGTGGACGCGCGCCGACGCTTCCGCCATCGCCCCCATCGTCGCGGTGCCGACCACGGCGGGCACGGGCTCGGAAGTGGGGCGGGCCGGAGTGCTGACCAACACCGCCACCCATGAGAAAAAGATCATCTTTCACCCCAAGCTGCTGCCTGCCCAGGTGATCTGCGATCCCGAGCTTACCCTCGGCATGCCCCAAGCGATCACCGCGGGCACCGGCATGGACGCCTTCGCCCACTGCGTCGAAGCCTACTGTGCGCCCGGCTTTCACCCCATGAGCCACGGCATCGCGCTGGAGGGGATGCGTCTGGTCGCGACCTATCTGCCCCGCGCTTACGCCGATGGCACCGACTTGGAGGCGCGCGCCCAGATGATGGCGGCGGCGATGATGGGCGCGGTGGCCTTTCAAAAGGGTCTGGGCGCGGTGCATGCCCTCTCCCATCCCATCGGGGCGCGCTACGACGTCCACCATGGCACGCTCAACGCCGTGCTCTTGCCCCATGTGCTGCGCGCCAACCGCGAGGCCGTGGCCGAGCCGCTGGCCAGGGCTGTGGCCTATCTCGGCATTGAGGGCGGCTTTGACGCCTTTATCGGGCTTACCGAGCGTCTCAACCGCACGCTCGCCATGCCGGAGGGTCTGGTGGCCATGGGCGTGCGCGCCAACGATGCCTCGACCATTGCCGAGATGGCGCTGAGTGACCCAAGCGCGGGCGGCAATCCGCTGCCCATGAGCGAGCCTTACGCGCGCGCGCTTTTCGAGGCCGCGCGCTAGAGCGATTTCCGATCATTCTGGCTCGCCTGGATCGCTCTAGGGCATTGTTTTGCAGCGATTTCCGAGTCGCGCATCAGTGCCAGATGCGCTTGAAATCGCTCTAGAGCGATTTCAAAGTCGGTAGATATATCGACTGGCTCGGAAATCGCGGCACAGGTGCTGAGGCTGCTCAGGCCACCGGCGTGGGCTGGCGCGCCTCGCGCTTGAAGGGGCTCTCGTCGGGCACCTCGACATCGAGGGTGAAGGTGCCGGCGCGGTGGGCGTCCATCATATAGCGAAACGCGGTGCAGGACATGCGCATCAGATGGTCGCCCGCCTTGAAGGGCGGGTATTTGGCCAGCGCCGCCTCGGTGCGAAAAGCGGGCAGGGGCTCGACCACGGTGTCGTAGTCGAGGCCGAAGAAGAGCGGAAACGAGTAGCGCTCGGCCCCGGTGTTGACCACGCGGTGTTGGGTGGATTTGTAGCGCCCGCCCGACCACGCCTCGAAGATATCGCCGATGTTGACGATGAAGCAGCCGGGCAGCGGCGGCGCCTCGACCCAGACGTCCTCGGCGTTCATCACCTGGAGGCCAGGGCCGCCCTGGAGCAGGATGGTAAAACACTCGAAATCGGAGTGAGCCGTGATGCCGGTGCGCTCTTCGGTGGCTTCCATGTCGTTGGGCAGATAGCGCAGCATCCGTAGCTGCGAGGTCGGGCAGGTGATGTGGCGGCGCAGCTCGGCCGGGTCGACTTCGAGGGCAATCGCCAGCGCATCGAGCAGACGCAGCCCGAGGGCAAACACGCTCTCGTAATAGGTCGAGACCGTCTCGCGCCAGCCCTCGATCTCGGGCCAGACATTGGGCCCGGTCATGCGCCAGCCGTTGCCGATCATCGGGTGATCGGGCGGGGCCTCAAACGCCATGTCCCAGGCTTCGTAGAAGTTGATCGTCTTGGGAAAGGAGGCGCCGTTTTCCTCAAAGGGCACATAGCCGCGGTGGTGGTTGGTGAAGCCGCACCAGTGGCGCATTTTCCATTGCCGCGGTTTGTCGTGGAACTCCTTGGAGGCGGCAAACAGCGCCTCGATCAGGCTCTCCGGGATGCCGTGGTTGGTGATGTAGAAAAACCCCGAGGTGCGCGCCGCCTGGCCGAGGGCTGCGGCCACCTGGGCGCGCCCGGCCTCGTGGCCTTCGATCAGGGGCGCGAGATCGATCACGGGGAGCGTCGCCTCATCGAGGCTGAGGGCTGTCTGCTGCATGGTTGCCATGGCGTGCCTGCGTCGGTTGCCTAAATCCGTTGCCGAGGCTAGCGATCTACGCTCTCAGAACAAGCATCTTTGTGCAGGTGGCGTATGATTGAGCACAAATGCGTTGCCAAGGCGAAAACCTTGGTCCAGTCTTTGACCCGAATGCGCGCCCATTGCGCCCCCAGATGCCAAGACCGTTGCGACGACGCGCCCGCCAGACGGGCTTGCCGAAAGGAAGACCGATGCCCCTCAAGCACCCCCTCGCCCCCCGCCTCAATCGCCGCCGTGTGCTGCAAACCGGCGCCCTCGCCACGGCGGCTCTGGCTGCGCCTGCCGTGCTGCGCGCCCAGGGGCGCACGCTCAAGATCGGCTCCTACGGCGGCTATTTCGAGAACTCGTTTAAGGAGCACGTCTATCCGGTGTTTACCGAGGCGACGGGGATCGCGGTCGAGAGCATCACCCAGCCCAACTCCGCCGATTGGCTGCTCACCATGCAAAACGCCGCCACCGCCGGCGCCATCCCAGCCGACATCTCACTCTATGGTCGCGATACCATGTTGAAGGCCGTGCGCATCGGCGGCCTGCTCGCCCCCATCGACATCGCCAAGGTGTCGACTGCGGACAACCTCGACCCCTATTTCGTCTATGAGGGCGCGGGCGCGGTGCGCGGCGTGGGCGCGATGTCGTGGTTTGTCTCCATGGTGGTCAATCCCAACGAAGTCGAGGCCCCCACCAGTTGGAAGGCGTTCTGGGACAGCGGCACCTACGAGGGCTCGCTCGGCATCTCCAAGGAGTTCAACTCCAACTTCCTCGACGTGGTCGCCACCACCTATTTCGAGGGCCCGGAGATCCTCTCCAGCGAAGACGGCATCATGGCCGTGATCGAGAAGACCGCCGAGCTCAAGCCCAACGTCGCCCTCTGGTGGGACGCCGAGAGCCAGATGGAGCAGGCGATGAAGAACGAGGACGTCATCGGCGGCATGTATTATCACGATGTGGCCGGGCTCATGGCCGCCGACGGCTTCCCCATCGCCTCGATCTTCCCCGAGGAGGGCAACCCGCAGAACTACGGCTCGTGGTGTGTGAGCGAGGGCTCGGAGAACGCCGATCTGGCGCATGAGTTCCTGGCCTTCAGCTCCGATCCGGCCACGCAAGCCATCATGAGCCGGATGATCGGCACGGCGCCCTTGGTCTCGATGGAGGCGGCGGGGCTGACGGCGGAGGAGTTTGGTGCCGTCTCGGGCACGCCCGCGATCCGGCCCAACTTCCAGGCCTATCTCGACCGCGAGACCTTCATGAAGGACGCCTGGGACACCATGCTGGCCTCTAGCTGAGGCATTTGGCGTGGTGCCCGCGGGGTTGCGCCTCGACCGGGTCGGGGTCGACTACGGCGCTGTCACGGCGGTCGGCGAGGTCACGCTCGATCTCGCAGCCGGCGGGCTGACGGCGCTGCTCGGGCCTTCGGGCTGTGGCAAGACCACGCTGCTCCGCGTCGTCGCCGGGTTGGAGCGCCCAAGCCGCGGGCGTCTCCTGCTCGACGGCACCGACATTACAGCGCTGCCCGCCGAGGCGCGCCGCTTCGGTGTGGTGTTCCAGTCCTTTGCGCTGTTTCCCCACCTCAGCGTGGCCGATAACGTGGCCTATTCCCTGGCCATTGCGGGTGTTGGGCGGACGGAGCGCCGCGCCCGTGCCGAGGAATTGCTGAGGCTGGTCCAACTCGGCGGCTACGGCGCGCGGCGCATCGGGGCGCTCTCTGGCGGGCAGCGCCAGCGTGTGGCCATTGCCCGTGCCCTTGCCCAGGAGCCGCGCGTCTTCCTGCTCGACGAGCCCATGTCTGCCCTCGATGCCAAACTCCGCGAGGAGATGCAGGTCGAGTTGCGCCTCCTCCAACAGCGCCTCGCCATCACCACCGTGGTCGTCACCCACGACCAGCGCGAGGCCATGACCATGGCGGATCGCATCGTTGTGATGTCCGCCGGTGCCATCGAGCAGGTGGGCACGCCGGCCGAGATCTACCACAAGCCTGCCAGCGCCTTTGTCGCGAGCTTCATCGGGCGCGCCAATCGCCTGGAAGGGCGGGTCTGCTGCGGCGCCATCGAGACCGCGGCGGGGTGGCTGCGCCCCAAGGGCGGCCTGCGCTTTATCGAGGGCGCGGCGGTCCAGGCCATGTGCCGGCCCGAGCGCGTCTGGCTGCGCCCTGCCACCGAGCCCGGCGAAAACCGCCTGCCCGCGCGCGTGGTCTTTGTGCGCGACATGGGCCACCAGCGCGAGATCCATCTGGGCCTCGGCCTGGACGCCCAAGGCGAGCGCCTCATCGCCGATGTACCCGCCACCGACACCACGCCCTTTGCCGTGGGCGACAGCGTCACCGCCGAGATCGCCCCGGAGGCGCTGTTGGTCTTTCCGGGCCAGGGCACCGAGCGCCCGCTGGAGGTTGCGCGATGAGCCTTGCCAGCGTCGATCCGCTCCCAAGCGAGGCCGAGGCGGCACCCGCCCGAGCCGCCCCCGGATTGCCGCGTCCGGCGCTCGCACTCCTCAGTGGCGTGCTGCTGGTGCTGGCGGTAGCGCCTTTCGTGTTGGTCTTCGTGATCAGCTTTGGCCAGAACGAAGACGGCGCTGCCTGGCACTGGGCCCTGGTGCTGGAGAACTACCAGCGGTTTTTCGTCGGCCTCGACTATCCCGACACGTTTTCCACGCTCTATCTCGAACGGCTCTGGAACTCGTTTCTCTATTCGGTGCTGGGCGCCTTGATCGCCGTCGCCCTCGCCTTTCCCTTCGCCTATGCGCTGACCCGACGCTCGCGCGCCACGCAGACGCTTTGGCTGGTGCTGCTGCTCTCGGCGCTCTCGCTCTCGGAGGTGTTTGTGGTGATGGGTTGGGACATCCTGCTCTCCAACAAATCCGGCCTGCCCATGGTGTTTCGCGAGACCGGGCTGACCCAGTGGCTCAAGGATGTGGGCGCCTTTCCCATCTTGCGTGAGTGGGGGCTGGCCACCCCGCGCAACGTGCGCTTCAAACCTTCGGTCTTTGCCACGCTCGTCTCGCTTACCTACATCGTCTGGCCCTATGCGGTGATCTTGCTCTATGCGCCGCTCTCGCGCCTCGACCGCTCCCAGATCGAGGCCGCGCGGACCATGGGGGCGGGGCCGTTCACGGTGGTGCGCACGGTGGTGGTGCCGGCGGTGCGGCTGCCGCTCATCGGGGCGACGCTGTTGCTGTTTGTCTATCTGCTCGGCGTGCTGGTGAGCGTCACGGTGTTTGCCGCGCCGCCCGAGCACACGCTGACCGTCTCGATTGCCGATGCGGTGCGCGGCTCGGCGCTCAATGCCCCCTTCGGCGCGGCGCAATCGGTGGTGCTGCTCGTGGTGGCGAGCGTCTTTTTGCTGGCCAGCCTCTGGCTTACCCGCCGCGCGGAGGCCACGCGGTGACGGCACGCGGTCTCGGCTCGCTTTGGATGGCGTTTTGCGGTTTGGTGCTGATCGGCCCCATCGCGGTGGTCTCGGCGGCAGCGCTGAACGGCGGGCGCACCATGGCGTTTCCGCCCGAAGACCCCACATTGGCGCGCTTTGGCGATTTCTTCTTGCACGAGCCGGTCTGGGTGCGCGCGCTCTCCCACTCGGTGACGATTGCCGTTGGCTCGGCCCTGATCGCCACGCTGATCGCCTGGCCGGTGGCCTACCAGCTTTGGCGGCGCGAGAGTGCCTTGAGCCGGGCACTCGCCAGCCTCGCAGCACTACCCTTTGCGCTGCCGCCGATTGTGTTCGGCGTCGGCCTTGGGTTTCTCTGGGCCTTCACCGGCGCGCTCGGCTCGGTTTGGGCCGGCGTGCTGAGCCATGCCATGCTGTTTGCCGCCCTGCCGCTCACCACCATTTCCATCGGACTGCAAGCCATCGACCGCGCCCATTTGGAGGCCGCCGCCACCATGGGCGCCAGCGAAGCCACCGCCTTTCGCACCATCGTCTTGCCCCAGACACTGCCCTATACGCTCTCGGGGTTTCTGTTTGCGCTGATCCTGTCGTTCAACGAGTTCGTGGTGATCTTCTTCGTCTCGGCGGCGTCCTATGCCACGGTGACGCTGCAGATCTTCAACTCGCTCAGGAACGGCTTCACGCCGACCATGGCCGTGGCCGCGATCCTGTTCATTGTCGTCTCGCTGGTCGTGTTTGGCCTGATCGGGCGCTTTGGCAACCTGCCGCGCCTGATGGGCGCCGACGACAGCCGCTAGGAGGCAAGCCCATGCCTGTCAATCCCATGCTTGTTGGCCGCACCGTGTTGCTGATCATCGACATCCAAAAGGGCGGTTTTCTCGACGGCTACAACGGCGGCATCCCCAAGATGGCCGCCTGGCGTGCGCATATGCGCAATGCCCGTCGCCTGATCGATGCGGCGCGCGCTGCCGGACACCCGATCATCTTCTTCCAGGAGGCCCACCGCCCCGATCATGTCGATTTCGGACGTGAGCTGGACGGCACCGAGGACGTGCACTGTGTCGAAGGGGCCGAGGGCACCGAACTCGCGGTTGAAGAGATCGATTTTCGCCCAAGCGACTACTTCATCCGCAAACGGCGCTACTCATGCTTCTTCGGCACCGATCTGGAGATCCTGCTCAAGGGCCTGAAAGCCGAGACGCTGGTCCTGGTCGGCGGGCTGACCGACGTCTGTGTCCACTACACCTACGCCGATGCCCATCAGCACGACTACCACGCCCGCGTGATCTCGGATGCGGTGGCGGGCTCGTCCGAGGCGGCGCACACGGCGTCGCTGGCGGCGATGGAGTATCTGCAGACCGGCGCCGTGCGCACCACCGACGCCATGATCGCAGCCTTTGCCACGCGTGCCAAAGCCGTAAGCGGCGTGGGCTGATCCCGCTTGGCTGCCACTGGCATTGGACAACCCTCAGACAACGCCCGCGCCCGCCTGGCCCCGTTCCGGGGAATTGGGCGGGCGCGAGGCGCGGTGGCTGGAAACCGCTCTAAGCCGCCGCTAGGCCGTGCCGGGCCAGCACTTCAGCTACCGTGCGCCCCATGGCCGAGGGGTTGGGCGCCACCGTCACGCCGGCCTCTTCGAGGATGACCACCTTCTCCTGCGCGCTCTCGCCAAAGGCGGTGACGATGGCGCCTGCGTGGCCCATCTTGCGGCCTTTGGGCGCTGAGAGCCCGGCCACATAAGCGATCACCGGCTTTTGCATGTGCTCTTTGGCAAAGGCTGCGGCTTCGGCTTCTTGGGGGCCGCCGATCTCGCCGATCATCATCACGGCATCGGTGTCCGGGTCGGCCTCGAACAGCGCCAGGATGTCGCGAAACGACGAGCCGTTGATCGGATCGCCGCCGATGCCGACCGAGGTCGAGACGCCAAGCCCGAGCGCCTGCAATTGCGAGGCCGCCTCATAACCGAGCGTGCCTGAGCGCCCGACCACGCCGACCCGCCCTGGCTTGTAGATGTGGGCGGGCATGATCCCCATCATCGCCTTGCCGGGCGAGATGGTGCCCGCACAGTTGGGGCCGGTCAGGCGCATGCGCTCCTCGGCCTTGTAGCGGCGCATGTAGCGTTTGACCTTCATCATGTCTTGGGCCGGGATGCCGTCGGTGATGCAGACGCAATAGCGGATGCCCGCATCGGCTGCCTCCATGATCGCATCGGCGGCGAAGGGGGGCGGCACGAACACGATCGAGGCCGTGGCCCCGGTCTCGCGCACCGCCCCTTTGACGGTGTTGAAGACCGGCAGACCTAGGACGATCTGCCCGCCCTTGCCAGGCGTCACCCCGCCCACGACCTGGGTGCCCTGGGCCAGCATGTCGGCGGCGTGGAATTGGCCGATGCGCCCCGAGAGCCCTTGGACGAGGACGCGGGTGTGTTGATCGATCAGAATGGACATCGGGACCTCCTTCAGGCGGCTTTGGCGGGCAGGGCGGCGACGGCTTTCTCAGCAGCCTCGGCCAGCGTATCGGCGGTGACGATGGGCAGGCCCGAGCGGGCGATGATGGCGCGGCCCTCCTCGACGTTGGTGCCCGAGAGGCGCACGACGACGGGCACGGTGATCTGAGCCTTCTCGAAAGCCTGGACCACGCCCTCGGCCACCCAGTCGCAACGGTTGATGCCAGCGAAAATGTTGACCAGGATCGCTTCGACCTTGTCGTCGGCCAGCACGGTCTTGAAGGCTTTCAGGACGCGCTCTGGCGAGGCGCCGCCGCCAATATCGAGGAAATTGGCCGGCTTGCCCCCCGCCAGTTCGATCATGTCGAGCGTGGCCATGGCCAGCCCCGCGCCGTTGATCATGCAGCCGATGGTGCCCTCCAGCGCCACATAAGCCAGATCGCGGTCGTTGGCGTAGGCCTCCAGCGGGTCTTCTTGGGACTTGTCGCGCAACTCGGCGATCTGGGGGGTGCGAAACAGCGCGTTGTCGTCGAAGGACATTTTGGCATCGAGCACCATCATCCGCCCCGCCCCGGTGACGATCAGCGGATTGATCTCGACCATGGTGGCGTCGAGGTCGCGAAAGGCGCGGTAGCACGCGCGGAAGACCTTCACGGCTTCTGAGATCTGCGCGGTGTCGAGGCCGAGACCGAAAGCCAGCTCGCGCGCCTGGAAGTCGAGGAGCCCAGCGGCGGGATCGACCGAGAGGCGCAAGATGGTCTCAGGGCGCTTCTCGGAAAGCTCCTCGATCTCCATGCCGCCTTCGGGCGAGGCGACCACCATGACGCGCTCGGATTTGCGATCGAGCACAAAGCCGAGGTAGATCTCGCGCGCGATATCCTGGGCCTCTTCGACGTAGACGCGCCCGACCAGCTTGCCCGGCGCCGGGGCCTGGCGGGTGATGAGGCGCTTGCCAAACAGGGTGGCGGCATACTCGCGCACCTCACGGTCGGAGCGGCAGAGCTTGACCCCACCCGCCTCGCCGCGCCCGCCAGTGTGGACTTGAGCCTTGACCACCCAAGCCTCCCCGCCCAGGTCCTGGCAGCGATAGGCGGCTTGCTCGGGCGAATAGGCCAGCCCGCCGCGCGGCACCGGCACGCCCGAGCGCGCCAGGATCTCCTTGGCTTGGTATTCGTGGATGTCCATGGGCTCTCCTCCTGTTGTTCTATTGGCCTCTTCCTAGCCGCGTGCCGCGCTGCCTGCGCCCCACGCCCGGAGACAGCCTTTGTCCGGGTAGGGGTGCGCGCCCACCCGTTCGGGTGGGACTTGCGGCGGCGGGCGTGCGTTGTCATGGTCGTGTCGCGCCGTCAGTCAGCCGTGGGAGGCCCCATGCCACTTGCCATGAACCGGGAGGTGTTCATCACCTGCGCCCTCACTGGATCGGGGGGCACGCAGGACAAGAGCCGCCACGTGCCGCGCTCGCCCAAGGAGATCGCTGAGAGCGCGGTGGCCGCCGCCAAGGCGGGTGCTGCCGTGGTCCACGCCCATGTCCGCGATCCAGAGACCGGGGCGCCCGCGCGCGATCTCGCGCTCTACCGCGAAGTGACCGAGCGCGTGCGTGAGGCCGAGGTCGATATGGTGCTCAATCTCACCGCTGGCATGGGTGGCGATCTGGTGTTTGGAGGGCCTGAGGCGCCGCTGCCCTTGCAGGCGGGCACAGATATGATTTCCGCCGCCGAGCGCCTGGCCCATGTCGCCGAATGCCGGCCCGAGATCTGCACTCTCGATTGCGGCACGATGAACTTTGCCGAGGCCGATTACGTCATGACCAATACACCGGGGATGCTGCGCGCCATGGGCGCCGAGATCACCCGGCTTGGCGTGCGTGCTGAGATCGAGGCGTTTGACACGGGGCACTTGTGGCTGGCCAAGCGCTTGGTCGAGGAGGGGGTGATCGAGGCGCCGGTGTTGGTGCAGTTGTGCATGGGCGTGCCTTGGGGCGCGCCCGACGATCTTTCCACCTTCCTAGCCATGGTAGGTGCGGTGCCTGAGGGCTGGACGTGGTCGGCGTTTTCGCTGGGGCGCAATGAGATGCCCTATGTGGCGGCGGCGGCCTTAGCGGGGGGCAATGTCCGCGTCGGGCTGGAGGACAACCTCTATCTCGACAAGGGTGTGCTGGCGCGCAACGAACAACTGGTCGAGCGCGCGGTCGGTATTCTGGAGGGTATGGGCGCGCGGGTGATCGGCCCTGAAGCGGTGCGTGCTCGCCTGAGCCTGACCAAACGCGCTCCGGCGGCGGCGTGAGGGATTGGGCTCAGGGGCGGCGGACAGGGGGCGTCGAGCCCCCCGCCCGCCGGTGGCGGCTGGGCCGCCACAACGCCCAACCGTGGAGGGTGCGATGATCGCCAGGGCAGCTATCCTGGGAGGCGGGGTGATCGGGGGCGGCTGGCTGGCGCGCCTGATCGAAAACGGCGTGGACTGCCACCTCTACGATCCCGACCCGGAGGCCGCACGCAAGGTGGGGGCGGTGCTCGACAACGCCGAGCGTGCCCTCTCGCGCCTCACCTCCCACCGCCCGGCCAAGGGCGCATGGCAAATGGCGGAGACGGTGGCCGAGGCCGTCGCAGGCGCCGACCTGGTGGTCGAGGCCGTGCCCGAGCGCCTGGAGATCAAGCGCGCCGTCTATGCCGAGGCCGAGGCCGCCGCCTCTGAGGGCGCGCTTTTTGCTTCCTCGACGTCCGGGCTGTTGCCCTCGGACCTTCAAGCCGAGATGGCGCGTCCTGAACGCCTGATCGTCGCCCATCCGTTCAACCCGGTCTATTTGCTGCCGCTCGTCGAGATCGTGCCGGGTCGCCAGACCGCGCCGGAGGCCGTCGAGCGCGCACGCAGCCTTTATGCGCACCTCGGCATGCACCCCCTGGTGTTGCACCGCGAAATCGAGGCCTTCGTCGCCGACCGCCTGATGGAAGCGCTGTGGCGCGAGGCGCTTTGGCTGGTGCACGACGGCATCGCCACCACCGCCGAGATCGACGACGCCATCCGCTATGGCTGCGGCTTGCGCTGGGCACAGATGGGCACGTTCCAGACCTTCGACATTGCCGGGGGCGAGGCGGGCATGCGCCACTTCATGGCGCAGTTCGCCCCGGCGCTCGCATGGCCTTGGACCAAGCTGATGGACACGCCCGAGATGACGCCCGCCCTGATCGAGCGCATCGCAGAGCAGGTCGGCGCGCAGGCCGACGGGCATGATTTTCGCGCTTTGGAGCGGATCCGCGACGACAACCTCGTCGCCATCCTCGATGCGCTCAAGCGTTGCAACTGGGGGGCGGGCGCTACTTTGGCCGCTCACGAGCGCCGTTTGGAGGTTGAGCGCGCAGAGCCCCCCGATTTGACCCGGCCCATCCCCACTGTGCGCCGCGCCGTGCCCCAAGACTGGACCGATTACAACGCCCACCTCAACGAAAGCCGCTACGCGCAGCTGTTTTCTGACGCCGCCGATGCCACCATGGGCCTGATCGGCGCCGATGCGGCCTATGTCGCGCGCGGGCTCAGCTATTTCACGGTCGAGTGCCACATCCGCTATCTTGAGGAGGCCCGCGCTGGCGACAGCCTTGTGGTGACGACGCAGGTGCTGGCGGGAGAGGGTAAGAAGATGCATTTGTATCATTTCCTACACCACAGCGATGGACGCTTACTGGCGACAGGAGAGCAGATGCTATTGCATGTAAATCTGGAGACCCGCAACACCTGTACGCCCGAGCCGTCGGTGGCGGCGCGGTTGTCTGAGATCGCTGCAGCCCATGCCAAGCTGCCCTGGCCGGAGGGCGCGGGGCGCGCAGTCGGCCAGGGGCGCTAGGTGTTTGGTCCCGTGGTGTGGTGGGGGATTGCTGCACGGTCGTACAAAACTGGTCGCAATGCGCTCTAACCGGTCGCTCGCCTGGTAGTTGCTCCAGACGCCGTCCGCCAAGATCTAATCCGCTGTCAACGCCCAGGAGACGCCATGACCCTCGATACCAGTGCCCTCGGCGGCCTCGGCTTTGGGCTGAGCCCCGAACAGCAGATGATCGTCG
>JBCDHK010000044.1:0-16150 GCA_038750185.1 Pseudomonadota bacterium | reverse complement strand
GTGGTGCCCGAGGTGTAGAGGATATAGAGCGGATCGGCCCCGCCCACCTCGACACAAGGGGCGGGGGAGGCGGCAGCGACGGCCTCCAGCCAGTCCTCGTCGCGCCCAGGGATGAGGGTGGCCTCGGCCTGCTCGCGCTGGAGGACGAGGCAGAACTCGGGCTTGAGTGCTGCCATCTCGATGGCCGCATCGACCAGCGGCTTGTAGGGGATGACCCGCCCCGGCTCGATGCCGCAGGAGGCGCAGAGCACGGCCTTGGGGGTGCAATCGTCCAGGCGCACGGCCAGTTCGTTGGCCGCAAAGCCGCCAAAGACCACCGAATGCACTGCGCCAATGCGCGCACAAGCCAGCATGGCGACCAGCGCTTCGGGGATCATGGGCATGTAGACGATCACCCGGTCGCCCTTGACCACACCGCGTGCGGCCAGCGCGCCGGCCAGCCTCGCTACACGGTCCTGCAATTCGGCGTAGGTCAGGGTCTGGCGCGTGCCGGTGATCGGGCTCTCGTGGATGATGGCGAGCTGCTCGCCCCGCCCGGCCTCGACATGGCGATCGACCGCGTTGTGGCAAGTGTTGCAGGCGCCATCGGCGAACCAGCGATAAAACGGCGCGCCTGCATCGTCGAGCGCGCGCGTGGGCGGCGTGGTCCACTCGACCGCCTCGGCCTGCTCCATCCAAAAGCGCTCCGGATCGGCCTTCCAAGCCGCATAGACATCCGCGTACCGCATCGTGTCCTCCCCTGTTCGTGTTGCCTCAGGCGTACTGCGCCACGGGTGTGCCCGCCAAGGCGGCAATGTTGAGCAGTCCGCGCGCCGAGACCGAAGGCCCGACGATATGCGCCTTGTTGCCCATGCCCATCAGGATCGGGCCGACTTCGAGCCCGCCGACCAACTGCTTGAGGATGTTGCGCGCGCCAGACGCCGCATCGACGTTGGCGAAGATCAGGCAGTTGGCGGCGCCCTCAAAGCGCGAATTGGGGAAGATGCGCGCACGCAGCACCGGGTTGAGGGCGTGATCGGCATGCATCTCGCCGTCGAACTCGAAGTCGACCCCGCGCTGCTCCAGGATCTCCAGGGCGCGGCGCATCTTGCGCCCCGATTCGGTATCGAGCGAGCCAAACACCGAATGCGAGAGCAGCGCCACCTTGGGCACGATGCCAAAGCGCCTGATATGGCGTGCCGCACTGATGGCGGTCTCGGCGACTTGCTCGGGGCTGGGATCGGGATTGACTTGGCTGTCGCCGATGAAGATCACGCCGCGGTCCAAGATCACTGTCGAGAGTGCGCCCACGGGCTTGAGGCGCCCGCCTTTGCCATCGGGCAGCCCGGCGAGGATCTGGGAGATGTAGTTGAGGTGCCAGAGGTATTGGCCGAACGAGCCGCATATCAGGCTGTCGGCATCGCCCTTGCGCACCATGACCGCGCCGATGGCGGTGGTGTTGGTGCGCAAGATCACCCGCGCCAGATCGGGGGTGACGCCGCGGCGCTCCATGGCGGTGTGGTACTCGGCCCAGTAGTCGCGGTAGCGCGGGTCGTCGTCGGGATTGCAGACCTCAAAGTCCTTGCCCGCCTCCAGCGCGATGCCGGCGCGCTCCAGGCGCTGGCCGATCACCTCGGGGCGCCCGATCAGGATCGGGTGGTCGACGCCCTCTTGCAACATCGACTGGGCAGCATGCAGGACGCGCTCGTCCTCGCCCTCGGCAAAGACGATGCGCCGCCCGGCCTGGCGTGCGGCCTCGAAGACCGGCTTCATCAGGAGGCCGGTGCGGAAGACCGAGTGGTCGAGCTGGGCCTGATACTCGGCGATGTCGGGCTTGGGGGTGCGGGCGACGCCGGTCTCGGCGGCCACGCGCGCCACGGCGCCCGCCACTTGGGAGAGCAGGCGCGGATCGAAGGGCTTGGGGATCAAGTATTCGCGCCCAAACACCATGCGCTCGCCCTGGTAGACCGCCGCGGTCTCGGCGGAGGCGGTCTGGCGGGCAAGCTCTGCGAGGGCCTCGGCGCAGGCGATCTTCATCTCCTCGTTGATCTGGGTCGCGCCCACATCGAGCGCACCGCGGAAGATGAAGGGGAAGCAGAGCACGTTGTTGACCTGATTGGGGTAATCCGAGCGCCCGGTGGCCACGATCGCATCGGGGCGCACTGCGCGGGCCGCATCGGGCCAGATTTCGGGCGCAGGGTTGGCCAGGGCAAAGATGATCGGATCGCGCGCCATCTCGGCCACCATCTCGGGCTTGAGAATGCCCGCAGCCGAGAGCCCTAGGAACATATCCGCGCCCTTGATCGTCTCAGAGAGCGCAAGGGCCGGGCCGGGCTGGGCATAGCGCGCCTTGGTCGGGTCGAGCCCCGGGCGCCCTTCGTAGCAAAGCCCCTCAATGTCGAAGAGAAACACGTTCTCGCGCTTGAGCCCCATGTCGCAAAGCAGCCCGAGACAGGCGATGCCCGCAGCCCCCCCACCGGTGGAGACCAGCTTGACCTCAGCAAGGCTCTTGCCCGCCAGACGCAGCGCATTGAGCGCGGCTGCCGCCACCACGATAGCTGTCCCATGCTGGTCGTCGTGGAAGACGGGGATGCCCATGCGCTCCTTGCAGATACGCTCGACCTCAAAGCACGCGGGGGCGCCGATGTCCTCCAGATTGACCGCACCGAAGGTGGGCTCCAAGGCGATGACGATCTCGGCGAGCTTGACCGGGTCGGTCTCGTCGACCTCGATGTCGAAGCCGTCGATATCGGCGAACTTCTTGAAGAGGGCCACCTTGCCCTCCATCACCGGCTTGGAGGCCTGCGCGCCGATATTGCCGAGCCCGAGCACTGCTGTGCCATTGGAGATCACCGCGACGCGGTTGCCCTTGCCGGTATAGCGAAAGGCGGCGTCGCGGTCGTCGCGGATGCGCAGGCAGGCTTCGGCCACACCGGGCGAATAGGCGAGCGAGAGATCGCGCTGGGTGGCCATCGGCTTGGTGACGCGGATGGCGAGTTTTCCGGGGCTGGGATGCTCGTGGTAGTGCAGCGCCGCCTCGCGCAGCGCATCGTCCTTGGCTTGGCTCATGGTCTCTATCCCTTAAACGGCCCCTGGTGTGGTGCGGTCGTTGCCGCCGGGCTTGGGGATAGACTATGCGCGCGGCCCTGGCCAAGGGTAGGACAAACGCACACGAGAGGCCCGAAGATCGATGAACGGCTTCTCGACGACCGCTTGCCCGCCCAACTTCAGGCCTGGCAACTTCAGGCCTGGCGGCGGCGGCGCAGGTAGAAGAGCGCCCCGATGCCACTCAGCAGTAGCAACGCCGGTGCGGGCAGGGGAACGGTATTGACGACGTTGGTCGGGGTGGTGTCATCGAAGGTGACCGCCCCATCGAGCAGGAAATTGCGACCGTTGCCATCGGCACCGGCAAGCACCGCCAGGCGCAGGTCAAAACTGCTGACCTCCCCAAAGAACACGCTGATCGCGGCGCGTTCTTGGTCTGCTGTCAGTGTCGTGCTGCTGGTGGGATTGGGGACGTTGCTGACATTGACACCTCTGAACCGCGGCGCACCGCCATTGGGGTCGGTGTCCAGCGTGAGGTTGGTGGTGTCGGCAGCGACCACCCTTGCCGGGGACAGCACCGTCACCGCTTCGCGCTGGAGGAAGTCGATGTCCAGGAGGCCGATCTCGACATCGCCGCCGGGGCTGACGATGCTGTTGGTGGAATCGACGAAGGTGAAGCGAAAGTCGGTGGCAACAGTGCCGGTTTGCACGTCGATGTTGATCCGCCCCAACTGGCCGCTGGCAGAAGCGTTATTGGTGTCGTTGGCGGAGACGAAGCTGGCTGGGCCGTCGATCGGCACCGCCCGCAGGTTGATGCCGCTGCTGGGGCCGAGGATGTCCGTGAACAGGAATTGCCGCGTTATCGTGTCGAACGACTGGTTCGAAAAATCGAGCGGCACGGTGGTGGAGGACGCGGGCGTTGCAGCCATCAGAGCTAGGATGATGCACGATAAAAATTGAAAGCGCATGATGGCCCCCACTCACCCCTGAGTTTTATGAATTATAGAGTACACACCTCTAGGCCGCAAAACAACCCCTACACCGGGTTGCACTCAGTACAACCCGGTATGAAACGCCCTCATTCGGCGGCTTTGGGGCGGCGGGCCTCCTGGATCAGATCGAGGATGCTTGCGGCTGCTTCGGGGATGTTGGTGCCCGGCCCGAAGATCGCTTTGACGCCCCTGGAATAGAGAAACTCGTAATCGGGCTGGGGGATGACGCCGCCGCAGATCACGATGATCTCGCCGGCACCTTGGGCCTCCAGCGCCTCGATGAGCGCGGGCGCCAGCGTGCGGTGGCCTGCCGCCTGGGACGAGATGCCAACGACGTGGACGTCGTTGTCGATGGCGTCCTGGGCGGCTTCTTCGGGGGTCTGGAACAAGGGCCCCACATCGACGTCAAAGCCGATATCGGCAAAGGCGGTGGCGATCACCTTGGCGCCGCGGTCGTGGCCGTCCTGGCCCATCTTTACCACCAGCATGCGCGGGCGCCGGCCCTCGGCCTCGGCAAAGGTCTCGACATCGCGCTGGATCTGGGCAAAGCCCGCGTCGCCCTCGTAGGCCTTGCCGTAGACGCCGGCCAGCGTCTTGACCTCGGCGCGGTGGCGCCCGAAGACGCGCTCCATGGCGTCCGACATCTCGCCCACCGTGGCGCGCGCGCGCGCGGCCTCGACGGCGAGCGCCAGGAGATTGCCATCGCCGCGCGCGCCGTCCTCCAGCGCCTTGATGGCCGCTTCCCACGCTGCCTGATCGCGGGTGGCGCGGATGTGCTCCAAGCGTGCCACCTGGGAGGCGCGCACTTTGTCGTTGTCGATGGCGAGCACGTCGATGTCGCGCTCTTCCTCCAGGCGCCATTTGTTGACGCCGACGATGACCTCCTCGCCGCGGTCGACCCGTGCCTGGCGCTCGGCCGCGGCCTGTTCGATGCGCAGCTTGGGCATGCCGGAGGCCACCGCCTTGGTCATGCCGCCCAGATCCTCGACCTCACGCATGAGCGTGCGCGCCTCCTGGCAGAGCGCGTCCGTCAGCGCCTCGATGTAGTAGGAGCCCGCCAGGGGATCGACCACATTGGTCACCCCAGTCTCGTTTTGCAGGATGAGCTGGGTGTTGCGCGCGATGCGGGCCGAGAAATCGGTCGGCAGGCCGATGGCCTCGTCAAACGAGTTGGTGTGGAGCGACTGCGTGCCGCCGAGCACCGCCGAGAGCGCCTCATAGGCCGTGCGCACCACGTTGTTGTAGGGGTCCTGCTCGGTGAGTGAGACCCCGGATGTCTGGCAGTGGTTGCGCAGCATGAGCGACTTGGGGTCCTTAGGCTCGAACTCGGCCATGATCTCGGCCCAGAGCGTGCGCGCGGCCCGCAGCTTGGCCACCTCCATGAAAAAATTCATGCCGATGGCAAAGAAGAACGAGAGCCGCCCCGCAAAACGATCGACGTCCATGCCGCGCCCGATGGCCTCGCGGACGTACTCCTTGCCATCGGCCAGCGTAAAGGCCAGCTCCTGGACCAGATGCGCCCCCGCCTCCTGCATGTGATAGCCCGAGATCGAGATCGAGTTGAACTTGGGCATTTCCTCGGCGGTGTATTGGATGATGTCGCCCACGATGCGCATCGAGGGCTCGGGCGGATAGATGTAGGTGTTGCGGACCATGAACTCCTTGAGGATGTCGTTCTGGATCGTCCCCGAGAGCTTGGCCCGCTCCACGCCCTGTTCCTCACCGGCCACGATAAAGCTCGCCAGCACCGGGATCACGGCGCCGTTCATGGTCATGGAGACCGAGATCTTCTCCAGCGGGATCTGATCGAAGAGGATCTTCATATCCTCGACCGAATCGATCGCCACCCCCGCCTTGCCCACATCCCCCACAACACGCGGATGATCGCTGTCATAGCCGCGGTGAGTGGCGAGATCGAAGGCGACCGACGCCCCCTGCTGGCCCGCCGCCAGATTGCGCCGGTAGAAGGCGTTCGACTCCTCCGCCGTGGAAAAGCCCGCATACTGGCGGATCGTCCAAGGCCGCCCGGCATACATCGTCGCCCGCACCCCGCGCGTAAATGGCGTCACACCGGGCACTTGGCCGAGATGGGCAAGCCCCGCCACATCGTCCTCGGTATAGAGCGGCTTGACGGTGATGCCCTCGGGGGTCTGCCAGTCGAGATCCGCGAGATCGCGCCCGCGCAGTTCCTTGCCCGCCAGGGCGCGCCATTGGTCCAGCTTGTCGGTCATGCCTTTTGCCTCTCCTCGGCACTGCCGCGGCGGCACAGGCGCGCGCGGCGGATCGGATTTGAGTTCGTTTCTAAACCCGGAGAGTGCGTTTGCGAAAGACCATTGCGCTGGGTTGGGCGCAGACAATGGCTCGATCTTGGGGTGGCGGTGTGGGCTGAGACGGTATCGCAGCCCACACCGCGGGGTTTTTGAGGCTGGTTGCCCCGGGTTGGCGTGGCTTGTGGCCTGGCTCGGGGCAGGCGGGGCAAGCATCGCCCAAGCGATTTGCGAGTCGTAGCAATGTGGTGAGTGGGCTGCACTCCGCAGCTTGGTCTCACTCTACAAGACATCGAAGTCGTCCGCACTCAACACCGGGGCGCCGTTTAGGATGGCAATGCGCACCGCCGCGCCCGGGCCGTCGGCATCGGCATCGTAAAACAGCGATCCGCCAGCGTAGAGCAGGAAGTCGTCGCTGTCCTCGGCCGCTGTGCCAAGGCGCAGAGTGCCGGCCGCGATCGTGTTCGCCAGCGCGGCAAAGCCCGCCCCCGCCAGCGCAATGGTGTCCACGCCCGGTGTGAAATCGACCAAACGGTCGGTGCCACCCGTCGCCGGATCCTCGAACACGAAGGTGTCCGCGCCGCCGCCGCCGCTGAGCGTGTCGTTGATGGCACCGCCAGAGAGACGGTCGGCACCGCCGCCGCCGATCAACGTGTCGTTGCCAGCCCCACCAAAGACGGTATCGGCGCCGTTCAGACCACCCTGGGCGTCATCGACAAAGCGGTCGTTGCCAGCACCCAGCAGGATGGTATCGGCCCCGGCATCGCCGTAGACGGTATCGTTGCCAGCCCCGCCCATAATGGTGTCGGACTGCGCACCGCCGCGGAGCAGATCGTCGCCCGCGCCGCCCATGAGGCTATCGCTGTTGAGACCGCCATCCAGGCTGTCGTTGCCGCCTGCGCCGTTGAGGGTGTCGTTGCCTGCGCCGCCAAACACCGTGTCGTTGCCAGCAGGCTCCGCTTGGGCGTTGTCGTTGAAGAGGTCATCGCCCTCGCCGAGGTTGATCAGATCGGGGCCGTTGCCGCCTGCGGCAGTGTCGTCGCCAGCGCCGGCAAAGAGGGTGTCGCCCTGATCGCCGCCATCGAGGAGATCGTTGCCGCTCCCGCCGTCGAGCAGGTCGTTGAGCCCGCCGCCGCGCAGCACATCGTCGCCAGCTTGGCCGCGTAGCGTGTCGCGGCCGTCGGCACCGATCAGGGTGTCGTTGTTCGCCCCGCCTAACAGGCTGTCGCCGCCAGAGCCGCCGTTCAAGCTGTCGCCGCCGCCGTCGCCGATCAGGGTATCGCTGCCAGCTCCGCCCAAGACGGTATCGGCACCGTTGGCACCGCTCTGGGCATCATCGACAAAGCGGTCGTCGCCCGCGCCCAGCAGGACGGTGTCGGCCCCGGCATCGCCATAGGTGGTGTCGTTGCCCGCCCCGCCCAGAATGGTGTCGGGCTGTGCGCCACCGCGGAGCAGATCGTTGCCCGCCCCGCCCAGGAGGCTATCGCTGTTGAGGCCGCCATCCAGGCTGTCGTCACCGCCTGCGCCGTTGAGGGTGTCGTTGCCCGCGCCGCCAAACACCGTGTCGTTGCCCACAGGCCCGGACTGGTCGGTGTCGTGGAACACATCCGCCCCCGCCCCGAGAGTGATCAGGTCAGGCCCGCCGCCGCCGTGGACGGTATCCTCACCCGCGCCGCCCAGGATGGTGTCGGGCCCAGCCCCGCCGTCGAGCAGGTCGTCGCCGTCGCCGCCATCGAGGAGATCGCTGTTGAGGCCACCACGCACCACATCCGCGCCGGCCTCGCCGCGCAGCGTGTCGCTGCCGCCCCAGCCGTTGAGCGTGTCATTGCCCGCCCCACCCAAGACGCTGTCGCGCCCGTTCAGGTCGTCCTGGGCATCGTCGACGAAGCGGTCGTCGCCCTCGCCAAGCCGGATGATATCCGACCCGGCCTCGCCATAGGCGGTGTCATCGCCCGCGCCGGCGGCGATGGTGTCGGACTGGGCCCCGCCATAGATCGCATCGTTGCCCGCGCCGCCGAGGAGCCTGTCCTCACCGGCCTCGCCGTAGAGTTTGTCGTTGCCGGCGCCGCCTTCGAGGGTGTTGGCCCTGGCATCGCCGCGCAGGGTGTCGTCGCCGTCGCTGCCGATGAGGACGGCCTCTGCCACAGTGACCGTGACCGTGGCTAAGGCGCCCTGCTGGCCGCCGTCGGTGGCAAAGTACTGGAAGGTGTCGGAGCCGGTGGCACCCGGGACCGGGGTGTAGCGCAACGCGGTGCCTTCGAGGGCGATGGTGCCCTGCGCGCCTTGCGTGAAGAGGGCGATTTCCGTCGCTGCAAAGTCGTTGGCCAGGACATCGATCAGGACGCTCTGGCCCGGAGCCACCGTTGCCGTGTCGTCGGCCACAGCCAGCTCGGCCTCGATCGAGACCTGAACGGCGATCTGGGCATCGCGCCCGGCTCTGGCGCCGTCGAAGGCGCGGTAGAGGTAGAGGTCTTCGCTCTGGCCAAGGGGCAGGGCGTCCAGGGCCTCGGGATCGGGCACAAAGCCGACAGCGCCGTCGCGCGCCAGCGTCAGCGCCCCGAGGGCGCCCGCCAGCACAAACGGCGCCCCATCGGCGGGCGAGACGAACGCCGCCCCCGGCAGGCGCGCAAAGGCCGCCGATAGCGCCCCGGTCGCATCCAGATCGAGATCGTTGTCCAGCACATTGAGACCGGTCTCGACCGCCAAGCTGTGGCTGCCATCCGCGCGGCGCAAAACCTTGACGGTGAGCGCGTCGTCGCCGGCGAGGGGCGCGATGTTGGGCGTCAGCGCCTGCCCAATGACCGTCGACAGATCGACCGGCAACATGACTTCAACGCCGCCCTCGGCAAAGGCCAGCCGCTCGACACCGATCAGCCGGTCCTCGCCAAAGGGCGTGCCGCGCAGCACCCATGCCTCGCCGTCGAAGTCCAGCGTGGCATCGGAGAGGCCACCGCCGGTGACGATGGCGGTGTCCTGGCCGGGGCCGCCGCGCACGGTCTCGTTGCCTGCGCCCAGCGTAAGGGCGTCGTCGCCGCGCCCGCCCGAGAGGTCGTCGTTGCCGCCCATGGAGACCACGCCGTCATCGCCGTCGCCAGCGCGGATGATGTCGTCGCCGGGCGTGCCCTGGAGGGTGTCGTCGCCCTCCAGTCCCGCGATCTCCACGGGGCCGCCTGTGCCGCCGTCGATGGCGTCTGCCGCGTCGGTCCCGCGCAGGAATTGGCGCGTGATCGGTGTCAGGAACACCGCAGTGTCGAGGAACGCATCGCCCTGATCGGTGATCACGATCTCGACCACATGCTCGTCATTGGTGCTGATCGGTGCGGCGATGCGAATGTCGGTGGCGATGGCATCGCCGCGGATCGGTGTGCCCGTGTCGCCTGTGTCGCCCGTATTCGGCGTCAGCGCCAGCCCCAGCGCGCCCGAGACCTCACTGAAGGGGCGCGAGACGGCGTCATCGACCACCAGCGCGTCCACACCGTCCACCTTGACCGAGAGTAGATCGCCGAGGTCGAAGGCGGTGCGCTCGGGAAATTCCTCCGAGACGATGGTCAGCTCGAATAGGTCCAGCACGCGCGGCGGGGCGTTGGTCGCGCTCGGCGCGACCACACCCTCCAGATTGAACCGGAACGCAAACCGCGTCTCGTCGTCTTCCAGGCCAGGCCGGCCCAGATCGGTGGAGAGATCGCCCGGCGGATTGGCCGGCAGCGCCGAGCCCTGGACCTGGCCCGTCAGATCCTCCTTGACCGCCCACTCGGTGAGGTAGACGTAGAGCTGCTTGCCCGTCTGCAGCGGCGCGGCCAGATCGAAGGTCACACTGCCCTCATCGCCGAGCGACAGATAGCCATCCTGGCGATCGAAGCCAAAGCTGGCAAAGCCGAGATCGGCCAGCCCAAGCGGCGTCGCACCGTCGAGCAGCGTGCCCGTGCCGACAATGGCGCCGGGGGTAAAGCTGATCTGGTCTTGCTCGAATACGAGCGCCCCGGCGAGATCGGGGTTGTCCGAGGTGATCAGCCCTTCCAGGGCGGTGTACGCCTTCTTGGCGCCGGTGCCATCGAACAGATCCGCCGTCTCGACCTTTTTGTCCGAGATCGCGATGGCCTCGATGTCAAAGCCCGTCCTGGCGCCGGTGGTGGTGTTGCCGCCGGGATCGGTGATGGTGATGGCGCCGATCTTGGCGCCCACGGGCAGCGGTGCGCGGTAGAGGTGGACCACACTGGTCGAGAAATCCAGCGTCTCCAGCTGGGTGAACTCCAAGCTAAACGGCGCATCCGAGGCCGCGACATAGGCCGCGCCGTCCTCGGTGTCGCTTCCCAAGAGATCGCCGACACGCCCCGTGGAGAGCACCAGCCCCGGCGCGCCCAGCACGCCCGCGTGGATGCCGACGGCCTCGGCCACGGCATCGGTGCCAACGGCGACCCCGAGGCGCGAGGCGAACTGGGCCGGATCGGTCGAGGCAAGCCCGGGCAGCGCGATCTGGCGTTCGAGCGAGGCTGCGAGCAGCGTCGCCACGTCGGAAGCTGCTGCGCCGGTGTCGATGCTCGGGGGCGTGGTGGTCGCATCGCCCACAGCGCCGGGATCGGCGGCGGCGGCCACGGCTTTGCCGCTACCCGTCTGCACAAAAGTCACGTGCTTGGCGGCATCGAAAGTGCCGATCACGTTGATCTGGGCAAGGATCACCGGGGCCAAGCCGGTATTGGCGATGACACTGATCTCGCCCGGGCCCTCATCTTGGAAGCGGTATTGCCCGGCGGGGCCGTCCAACAACAGCCGGTCGCCGGCGGCGCCGTTGAAATCCTTGATGAAGGCGCCGCTGAGGCCCGGTGTGCCGGGCTTGAACACATCCGCTCCCGGACCGCCGGTCAGGACATCAAAGCCCCCCGCGCCGCCCAGCGTATCGGCGCCAGGACCGCCGACGATGCTGTCCGCGCCAGGGCCGCCAAACAGCAGATCGGCGTCGGCGGTGCCGGTCAGATCGAAGCCCTCGAAGCCTTGGGCGCGCACGCTGCTATCGACGACGCGCGTCACCGGCTCGATCAACTCGGCCACGATGGGCGGGCCGCCGTCGTTGCTGGGGCGCACGAAGGCCTCCATGCGCAGGCCAGGCGCGGCGGTGCTGTAGTCGATCACCAGCCGGTCGGTGCCGTTGCCGCCAAAGGCCACGTCAAAGCCGAAGCCGGTGTGGACCCGGTCGTCGCCCGCCCGCCCATAGAGGATGTTGTCGGCACGGCCCGCCTGGCCGATCTCGTCGTTGCCCGAGCCGGCGATAAAGGCGGCCAGGCTTTCGAAGTTCTTGGCCACGCCGCCCTCGGCGGTGACGATGCGAAAGGCCCCGGTTTCCGGTGCGTCCAGCAACAGCGTGCGGTCGGCGGTTTCGAAGGAGAGATCCAGGCCGAGGCTGTCGAGCCCCAAACCGCCATCGAGCAAAAACGGCTCGGGGACGGCAAACGTCGTCGGCACCCGTAGCGCCAGCACCTGAGGATCGAGACGCAGCACGGTGTCGTCGCCGGCCCCGGCCTCGACCAGATCGGCGCCGCGCCCGAGGGCGATCACATCGTCGCCGCCGCCCGTGCGCACGAGATCGGCCCCGCCGGCCTCGCTGATGACGGCGTCCCTGGCCCCGCCTGTGAATACCGTCAGGCGCTCGATGGACTCGATGTCGAGCGTGGCGATCTGGTTGTTGGCGCTGACAAAACCACCGCCCTCGCCCTGGGCGTCGAGCGTCAGTACCAGCGCGCGGCCATCGGTGGCGCGTGAGAGATCGACGATCACTTCGTCGGTGCCGCTGCCGCCGTCGATGACCTCGGTGCCGCCGTTCAACACCACACCGCCGCTCTCGAGGCGGTTGGCATCGGCGTCGCCGCGCAGGGTGTCGTTGAAGCGGCTGCCGAGCAGATCCTCGATGTCGCGCAGATAACCGATCTGGGTGCCGTTCCCGAGCGTCGCCAGCGCCGCGGTGGCGCCCGCGCCGAGATCGACCGCCGGTGCAGAGACCAAGGTGGCCAGATCGACCGAGACCGGGCCGTCGGCACGCCCGCTCCAATCGGCAAGATCGCGCCCAGCGCCGCCGCGCATATCGTTGAAGCCTTGCGTGCCGAGCAGCGTGTCCTGGCCGTCGCCGCCGATCAGCGTGTCGCGCCCGGGGCCGCCGTCGAGCAGATCGTCGCCCTCGCCGCCGTTGGCCACATCATCGCCGCGCCCGCCGAGCAGGGTGTTGTCGTCGGTGTCGCCGAGGAGATCGTCGGCAAAGCCCGAGCCGATCACCACTTCGAAACTGTTGTCGCGGCCATTGCTGCGCACGCCGGGATCGCCGGTGCCGGGCCAGAGGATCTCGCCTTGCAGCGTATCGACAAGGCCTTGGCCGCCCAGCGCGCGTGCCGTGCCCGTGCCCACGTCGGTGCCTGCCGAGAGCTTTACCTCCACGCCTTGGGAGGCGGCGCTGTAGTCGAGAGTGTCGATGTCGGCGGCCAGTGCCGCCAGATCGAACCCCGCCGCCAACGGATCGTCGCCAGGGGCTGGTGCCAGTGTGAGCGCCGAGGTCAGCGCGCCGCCATCCAGCACCGCCTCCGACAGCGCGCCCGCCACGGTATCGTCGCCGTCGCCGCCGATGAGGGTGTCGCGCCCGCCGATGCTGCGCAGATCGTCCGCGCCTGCGCCCGCCTCGGCCAGATTGTCGCGCAGATCGCTGCGGAAGCGGTCGTCGAAGTCGGTCAGTTGGACGTGTTCGATGCCGATGTAGGTGTCGCCTTGCGCATCGCCGCCCGAGCCACGGCCAAGCAACAGATCGACCGAGACGCCCGCCCGGCTGAGGGCGTAGCTGGTGCGGTCGATCGCGTTGTCGCTCAGGTTAAAGGCATCGCCCACCATGCGGTCGGCGCCAGCGCCGCCGATGAACAGGTCCTCGCGCCCGCCGCCGAGCAACGTGTCGTCGCCGTCGCCGCCCTCCAGGATCATGCTGAAGAGGGGCAGCGCTTGGAGCGTGTCGTCAAAGGCAGAGCCGACCAGATGCTCGATGTTGCGCAAGGTATCGCCGAGCGCGTCGCCCGCGCGCCCGCGCAGGATGCCAGCCGAGGGGATCACGGTGTTGGTGGAGACGAACTCGATCTGCACAGCAGAGGGCGCCGCGCCGTAGTCGGCCACATCGTACTCTTTGGCGCCACCCCCGCCGTCCAGGCTGTCGGCGCCGGCACCGCCTTGCAGCGTGTCGGCCTCGCTGCCGCCGAGCAGGGTGTCGTTGCCCAAGCCGCCGATCAGCAGGTCGGTGCCGGTGCCGCCGGTCAGGCTGTCGGCCCCGTCGCCACCGATCAGAATGTCGGCCCCGTCGCCGCCATCAAAGAGCGCGCGCAAGCTGACGCCGCCCGAGACGACGCCTGGCCCCAGGACGATGCTGTCGTCGCCTCGGCCCGCCCGGGCGATGACCTCGCGCAAGCCCCCCGCGCCGTCGAAGCGCTGCAACAGGCCGAAGGCACTGACGAACACCTCGCCCGGGCCGTCTTCGGGGCCGACGGCGCTGACGGTGAAGCGCTCGTCGATCACCGGTGTCGGAGCGGGAGGCGTGCCCGCGGGCGCGGTGACGTCCAGGCCGCTCTCGGCATCGCCGAGCTGGCGTCGCCCGGCGTCGGCGCCGACATGCAGGTGCAGCGCATCCATATCGTTGAGCGGGATGCGGGCCAGGCCGGTGGCGTCGTCGCGCTCCAGTTCGGGCGTGCCGCCGACCGAGGGCGGACAGATCGGGCTGATGCCGAATTGCGCGAGTATGAGGGGGCCGAGGTCCACCGATTTGCCGACCGAGAACGGACCAAAGCCGATCTCGGCGCGCGCCGACAGGCCGATACCAATCTCGCCCTCCAAGGCGCCGATGAAACAGTGGGCCTCATTGGCGCGGGTTTTGCCGTCGCCGTCCAGATCGGCCAGATAGGCTTCGATCTGGCCGATCAGGCCGCCCGTGACACCGGCACGCGCGAGGCCCGCCTCCAGTTCGGCCTTGGCGAAGACGCCGGCGGTGACGATGGCCGCAGCCTGTTGGCCGGCGCTGTTGGTCTCGCTGAGGGCGCCAAACAGGTGGAAGCCGTCGGCAAAACTGGCCGCGCCGTTCTGAAACCCTTCGGTGTCGTAGCCAACGCCCACCTGGACCGCCGCGCCGAAGCCGCCGAAGATCTCGACGATCAGCGGCAGCGGCGGCACCAGGAACTGGGCAAAGCTGGCGCTGGCGTCAAAGCGCAACTCGGGCAGCGTGTAGCGCACCAGATCGACCGGCTCGTCGATAAAGCCGTTGAGCAACAGTGCCGCCGCGCCCTCCAGTAGCGCTTCTGGAGAGGCGAGGAGCGGCACCTCCAAGAGCCCGCTCTCGCTTGCCGAGCCAGCCTCGGTCGCATCGGCAACCGCCGTAGAGGGATCGCCACCGAGTGCTGCGGTCTCGGGTTCCCCCCCGCCGTCTGTGTCGGGCGGCAGCACGAAGGCGGCCAGATCGCCAAGGGCGCCAAAGAAATCCGCGATGCTGAGGTCCTGGTCGCCAACGACGATCCGCCCCTCTTCGACCGAGGCCGAGCCGAGCGTGATATCGAAGGCGCCATCGGGATCGTTGACGGCCATCTCGATGGCCTCGCGCAGCGCATCGAGGCGCTTCAAAGCGATCAGCGCCTTGATGCCGCGTTCGAGCTGGGTATCCGCAGGGGGCTCGCCGTTCGGCCCGGGATCGGGCTTTTCCTCGAAGGCGGCGGCGATGATCAGCAGATCGAGCACGGTGAAGTCGGGATCGACATCCTCGTCGTCCTTGGGATCGAGGGGGGTGTCGTTGAGCAAGGGATCGAGCAGTGGGATCGGCTTGTCCAACAGATCCATGATCTGGCGGAAGGGAAACTCGTCCAGCACCCCATCAAAGCGCGAGAACACGCCGTCGAGCAGCCGCGCGATGGACAGGAGTTCGATGCGCACATCCTCAACGCTGGCCGAGACCGTCCCCGCTGCATCGATGGCCGAACCCGTGGCGTAGCTCGCGCCCACGTTCAGTTTAGCGCCGACCTTGGGCAGCACCGGCACATCGAGCCCGGCGATGGGAACGGTCACCTCCTTGCTCTCGACCGAGACCTGTAGCCCGGCCTGCCCCGAGACCGAGAGATCCGGGGTGGCGCCGCCGGCCTCGGTGAAATCGGCGGCAAAGACCAGCGTCACATCGGGCTGCGCGCCGGGGGCGTCGACCTCTTCCGCCGTGACTTCGAGAAAGCCTAAGCTGGCGCTGGCCTCGACCTCGATGTCGGCATCCACGCTGAGGCGGGCCTCGACGGCGCTCTCGGGCAGAAAGCGCACCGCCTCCTCCACGCTCGATGCGGCGAAGTCGATCAAAAAGGGCAAGGCGTAGTCAAAGCGCGCGGTGATATCGGCGCTGGCGTCAAAGGCGAGGCCGGCGCTGTCAAAGCCCAATTCCCGGCTGAGGCCCACATCGGCCTCGAAGGCCTCGAAATCGCCGACGATGGTGATCACCACTTCAGCCGAGGGGCTGGCCCCGGCGCCAGGTGCGGGCGGATCGATGGAGTTGAGGACCGCTCCGTTCGTGGCGCCCGCGGTCACGACCGTGTCTTGTCCGAGCAGTCGGGCATTGACGCCGTCGATGGCATCGAGCGCCGCCGCTGCCGTACTCGCCAGGGCGGCCCGGTCGGGATCGAGCGCATCGAGGGCCTTGAATGCGGCGTTGATCTCGGTGCTGATGCGCTGCAGGGCAGCCTCGGCGCCCTGGCGCGCGGCATCGACCGTCTCGGACGCCTTGTCCTCGATCACGGCGGTGTCTTCGTCGGTTGTAAGCGCTGCCAGCGCCTTGGTGGTCTCATCGATCTGGTCGGTGATCCCCTCGGCCACAGCAGGCACGTCGACGGG
>JBCDHK010000043.1:0-16189 GCA_038750185.1 Pseudomonadota bacterium | reverse complement strand
GCCGGCATCGCGCTATTCGCCTCGCTCGCCACACTGGCCGATCTGCGCTTGGCGCAATTGGCGCCGCTTTGGTCGATGGGGCTGACGCGGACGCAACTGGCGCGCCTCGAAGTCATCAAGACGCTGGTGCTGGCGCTGCTGACGGCCCTCCTGGCGGTGCCGCTTGGGCTGGGTGTGGCCTGGATCCTGATCGCCATCGTCAATGTGGAAGCTTTTGGCTGGCGCCTGCCCATGCATGTCTTCCCAGTGCAATGGGCCTGGCTGATCCTGCTCACCCTCATCACCGCGGCCGCCGCCTCGCTGGTGCCTGCGCTGCGTCTGGCGCGCATGGCACCGGCGCGATTGGTCAAGATCTTTGCCGAGGAACGCTGATGCTGCGCGCTGTCTACATTGCCCTTCTCGCCCTTCTGGCCCTGCCCGCCACAGCCCAGATCGCCATCATGGGCACCGAGGCAGAGGGCTATGCCGAAGTTCGCCCCGAGACCCAGATCACCTTTCCCGAGGATCACGGCCCCCACCCCGATTACCGCATCGAGTGGTGGTACATCACCGCCAACCTGCGCGATGCCTCCGGCGAGCGCCTCGGCATCCAATGGACGCTATTTCGCTTTGCCACCCAGCCGCCGCCCTTTGCCGAGGGCTGGGCGCGCCAACAGCTGTGGATGGGCCATGCTGGGGTGACTACCGCGGCAGCCCACTACCACGCCGAGACCTTTGGGCGCGGCGGCATCGGCACGGCAGGCGCCGAGGCCACCCCGTTTCGCGCCTGGATCGACGACTGGGCTTTCGAGAGCACGGGCGAGGATTTCTCGCCGCTTAGCCTCTCCGCACGTGGTGATGATTTCGCCTACGCCCTCACCCTCACCGCCGAGGGGCCTATGGTGTTTCAGGGCGTGGACGGCTACTCGGTGAAATCCGATCGCGGCCAGGCCTCGCACTATGTCAGCCAGCCCTATTTTCGCGTCACCGGCGAGATCGAGATCGAGGGCGCCCTGCGCCAAGTCACCGGGCGCGCCTGGATGGACCGCGAGTGGTCTTCTCAGCCGCTCGCCCCCGATCAGACCGGCTGGGACTGGTTCTCGCTCCACCTCGGCGCGGGCGAGAAGCTGATGGCGTTTCGGCTGCGCTCAGACACTGGCGAGGACTATCTGACCGGCAACTGGATCAGTGCCGATGGCCAGTCGACCCGCATCGAGCCCGGCGAGATCACCATGACCGAACTGGGCCACACCCAGATCGGCGCACGCCGCGTGCCAACGGAATGGCGCCTGGAAATCCCCTCGCGCGGCCTCGATGTGGAGACCGTACCGCTCAACCCCCGTGCCTGGAATGCCATGAGCACAACCTATTGGGAGGGGCCGGTGTTCTTTACCGGCTCGCATGAGGGCGAGGGGTATCTGGAGATGACCGGTTACTGAGAGCACGTCCTCCGGGACAGGAGCGGCGGCTCGGCAGAGGAATTCTGCGTAAGTATCAACATAATATGGAAAATTTTCCATGGCCCTGCATCTTTGTTGAGGCAGGGCTGCGGGCTTTCCACTTTTTTGTGGATTTTTTTCCGACGTGTTGCAGGTTGTGTTGCGTTGGAAAAAGTCCCACGGCCCTCCAGCCAGCACCCCCAGGAGACGCAGCATGAACCCCGAAGACAACACCATCGCCGCCATTGCGGCGGGCAATGACAATTTCGACATTCTGGTCCAAGCGCTGACCACAGCCAATCTGGTCGCAACAGTATCGGACGTGACCGCCGATTTCACCGTATTCGCCCCGACCGATGCCGCCTTTGCCCAGTTGGCCACCGATCTGGGTTTCACCGGTGACACCAGCGACGAGAACGCCGTCTTCACCGCCATTGCCAACACACTGGCCAGCCTCGATGCCAATAACGATCCGGTCCCGCTGCTCACGGATATTCTGCTCTACCACGTCGCGCCCACCGGCCAGGACGTGGCCACGCTGAGTGCTGCGCCCTCGATCGTCACCGCCGAGGGCACCCCGGTGATCGTCACCGAGACCGGGCTGATCGACGTCGATCCCGACTTCACCAACCCCAGCTTTATCGACGGCCTGACCGACATCGAGGCCTCCAATGGCACCATCCAAGCCATCGACCGCGTGTTGTTGCCGCTTGATGTGCCGGGCGTCGATGCACCGACCGACACCATCACCGATATCGTCGCCGCCTCGGGCAATGGCTTTGACGAGAACACGGGCGACTTCGATATTCTGCTCGCCGCCGTCACCGCCGCCAACCTGGGCACTGCCTTGGCGGACACCAGCGCCGATTTCACCGTGTTTGCGCCGACGGACGCCGCCTTTATCGATCTGGCCGCCTCCTTCGGCACCGTGACCACCAGCGAGCAAGAGGCCTTCGACGCCATCGTCGCCACGCTGACCGCCCTCGATCCCAACAACGATCCGATCCCGTTGCTGACCAACGTACTGTCCTACCACGTGGCCAACGGCGCCCAGACCCGCACCGACCTGGCAACCAGCCCAACGCTGAGCACGCTGCTCCCAGATGCGGCCCCCACTGTGGACGGTGCCGGCCTGGTCGATGAAGACCCCGACGTCGCCGATGCCCAGTTCATCGATGCCGCCTCCGATATCCAGGCCGCCAACGGGATCGTCCAGGCCATCGACAAGGTGCTGCTGCCCGCCGATCTCGACACGGCCGAGAACACCATCGCCGCCATTGCCGCTGGCAACGACAACTTCAACATTCTGGTGACGGCGCTGTCTACGGCTGGTCTAGTCGACACCGTCTCCGATCTTGGTGCCGATTTCACCGTGTTTGCACCGACCGATGCCGCCTTTACCCAGTTGGCCGTCGATCTCGGCTTCGAGGGCGACACCAGCGACGAGGATGCGGTCTTTGCCGCCATTGCCGGTGTGCTGACGGATCTGGCCGAAGACGACGATCCGATCCCGCTCCTCACCGACATTCTGCTCTACCATGTCGCACCCACCGGCCAGGACGTGGCCACGCTGAGCGCCGCGCCCTCGATCACTACCGTCGAAGGCACCCCGGTGATCGTCAATGAGACCGGGCTGATCGACGCCGATCCCGACTTCGCCAACCCGAGCTTTATCGACGGCCTGACCGACATCGAGGCCTCCAATGGCACCATCCAGGCCATCGACCGCGTGCTGTTGCCGCTCAATGTGCCCGGCGGCGACGCGCCGACCGACACCATCGCCGCTGTGGTTGCCGCCTCGGGCGAGGGCTTTGACGACAACGCGGACGACTTCGACATCCTGCTCGCAGCCCTGAACGCCGCCAACCTGGCCGGCGCTCTCGGCACCGCTGGTGACGACTTCACCGTCTTCGCCCCCACCGACGGCGCCTTCATCGCGCTGGCCCAGACCCTGGGCTCGGATGCGACCACCGAAGAGGCCGCCCTCAACGCCATCGTCGCCACGCTGACCGCGCTCGATCCCAATAGCGATCCGATCCCGCTACTGACCAGCGTGCTGACCTACCACGTCGCCCAAGGCGCCCAAACGCGCGTCGAACTGGCCGCCAGCCCGACGCTGACCACGCTTTTGGACGGCTCTGCCCCCGACGTGGACGGTGCCGGCCTGGTCGATGAAGACCCGAACGTCGCCGATGCCCAGTTCGTCGATGCGGCCTCCGACATCCAGACCTCCAACGGCATCATCCAGGGCATCGACCGGGTGCTGCTGCCCATCGATGTACCCGAAGTGGAGGCCTCCGGTGGCGACGGCGACGACAACCTGACCGTCACCCCGATCACCCAGCAGATCGACGGCGGCGATGGTGAGGATGCTGCGACCTTCAGCGATGCCTTCGGTGATGCGGCCTTTGGCTTTACCGACGGGGGCTTCACGGTCACCGTGGGCGAGCGCACCATTGATCTGCTCAATGTCGAATCGTTCGTCTTCAACGATCAGACCGTGACCTTGGACACCGGCACGCTCTCGGCCTCGGTCGCGCGCCTTTACGAAGCCGCTCTTGGGCGCGGGTTCGATGTCGCTGGTGTGAGCTTTTGGACCGATGCCGTCGAGTCCCTCGGCCTTCTTAGCCTGGCCGAAGCCTTCGTGCTCTCGGACGAGTTCACCAGCGTGTTCGGCGAAGACCCGAGCGCGGGCGATCTGGTCGATGGGCTCTTTGAGAACGTGCTCGGACGCGAGGCCGACGAGGCTGGGCGGGCGTTCTGGACCGGCTTGATCGAGGACGACGCAAACTTCAATGCCCGCGAGGCGTTGCTGGCGTTCTCCGAGAGCGGCGAGTTTTCCGATCAGACGAGCAACAGCTTCGACGACGGCGTGCTGCTTCTGGCCTGATCACCTCAAGCCCACGGGCGCATCCGGTAGCGGGTGCGCCGCCTCTCTGGCGCAGGCTGGGCGGAGTGCCCGGCCTGTATGCCTTTTAAGGCGCCAGCCATACCCCGCGCCACGCTGCGCTGGCGCGAAACAGCGCCCGGCGGTGGCGATCGCGGCCGAGATGCAGCGTCTCGATCTCTTCGATGTGGCACGACAACACACTAAAGCGGGCGCTGTCGGCGGCGCTCTGGTGGTGTTCTGGTGTGGCGATCTCCTGGCCTGGTGCGGGCGTGCCGCCATAGACTTGGCGTGCCGCCTCGGGCACGCGCTGCCAAGCTTCGGCCACGGCCTCACCTTGGCCCACCCCCACCCGGGCGCGCAAACGAATTTGCAGGCTAGCCCGCTCCTCCCAGACCAGAAGGCTCACACGCGGGTCGCGCTCGATCTCGGCGATCTTGGCCGACGCGGTATCGGTGTGCACGTCGATCAGCGCCTCTGAGGGCACCACGCGGCGCACCACCACGATCCGCGCCTCAGCACCGCCCTCGCGCCCTGCCGTGGCCAGGACAAGATGGCGGGCCGGCGCACGTCGGTCGGCAACGCCGCGGGCCAGGCGGCGCCAGGTCTCGGCAAGGGTATCGTTGAGCGATGTCGGCCAGTCGTCCATGAATCCTCCCATTCAGGCAAGATCAGATAGGGCGATTTCAAAGCAGGTGCAGCCACCGATTGATCAGGAAAGCGCGAACGGGCAAGGGTTTATGGTCTCCGATCTGTATCCGCACCGGCGAGAAAGACCACAGGCCACCCGATCAGCCGCGCGGGCGCGGAAAGGCGATGATCTCAGCCGAGGGGGGCTCGTTGCTCAGCCCGCCGGCACCCACCATCCCCTCGATCTCGGAGAGTGTGATCAGTTCGGGGCCAAACAGCCCTTGGGGTGCGCGCTCAAGCAGGCGGGCGTAGTCGAGGCGGGCATGATCGAGGCGAGCGTGATCGAGGCGGGCACGCCGGCGCGCGCGCTCAGCGGCCAAATCGATTACCGCGCCCGCGCTATCCGTGCCGCTCGCGTGGCCCTTGGCCATCCCGGAGAGCATATCCAGCGTGCGCTCCATCGCCTCCTCGGCTGTGCCGCGCGCCATCAGCGGCTTGCGCGTCAAGCTTGTGGGAAAGGCGATGACATTGGTCGAACCAGTGGTGGCGGGGGCGGTGGTGGCAGCGATCTTGGCGGTCATGGTCGGTCTCCTCGCGGGCCGACTTCTTCGGCGCAGGGGGCGGTGTTTCTCGACCGCCGGGCGTTCATCTCTTGCTGAGGTTGATAGCGCCGCAACTACCTTGCGGGCAACGTACCGAAAGCGTGTGCGAGCCGCGCTAACGCAGTACCCCACCCTATCCCAAAGCATACCTGTGGCGGCCCTGGCCGGAGCCCTTTGCCGCATTGCGGGCCAGTCGGTGTCTTCGCGCCCTTTGGGATCGCCATGACCTCGTCTCGCGCGAAACGGGATTATCTTGTGGGCCAGCCAAGCGCCGCAACCGCTATCCGGCGCACACAAGACAACCAAGGAGAGCGATCATGGTGTTACCGATCAAGGGCGCCATTGCCGCCAAGGCAGCCGGGGTGGGCTTTATGGTCGGCGTGCTGGCCGTTGTCGGGGCGGGCGCCCTCGCCCAAGTCGCACGCCAGAGGATGGCGCGGGGCAAGGCCGGCATGCCCAACCCCGGCGAGGACGATGACCCCATCCCCACCGAGCGCCCAGAGCCGCCGCTGCGCAATGGCGATGGCGAGGCGTGAACCGGGTTTTCTTTCGGCAGCCTCTGCGTCTGGTTGCGCCACCAGACTTATTGTCGCGACAGATGCAGAATTGGACTACAATCGGTTGACAAAACCGCCGCCTCACGCAACTTTGAAGCGTGCTGGTTAATCGGTGAGAGGACTCATGAAACTGTCGCGCCTAGTCTACTACAGCGAACGCAATCCCTCGACGTCGATCGATATGCGTGGGCTGATCCGCACCTGTCACCGCAACAATGCCAAATCCGATCTCACCGGCATGTTGCATTATGATGGGACGTCGTTTCTCCAGGTGCTCGAAGGCGGGCGTGCGGAGGTGAGCGCGATCTATCACCGCATCGCCGCCGACCCGCGCCACATCAACATCATTCTCATCGCCTGTCAGGACGCGCGCGAGCGCCTGTTCCCGACGTGGCTCATGGGCTTGAGCGAAGGCAAACCCGACGACACACGTCAGGTGTTCCTGCGCTATTTCTCGGGCGACCGCGTCGATCCGGAGACCGTCAACGTCGACAGCCTGCTCGACGTGCTACAGGATCTCGCTGCCGAGACAAGCTGAGGCCACCTCGGCCCAAGCTTCAACGTGCGGGATGGGGAGGCGATTGCGCGGCGCCTCCTCTGACCTCTCCAGAGAAAAACGATCCCGCCCTTCCCAGGAAGCGGCGGGCTTTTACGTGTGAAACCGAGCCACAGCAGGCGCTTTCGCACGAGAGCTGGCGAGCGACCCACTGCATTGATTTTATTACATTAAAGACCTTCGCCACTGAGTTCTCCCTAAGACTGGATCAGTGGTCTCACGCGGCCCGCGTGAGTTTACTGTCCAGCTTGGCCTGCAATGGGCTGCGATGGCCAATCCACGGATAGCGGCGCCGGAGAAGGAGATCCGCGGCTCAGCATCACCACCGAAGCCGCCTGATCATGACCGCAGGCCATCTCGCAATTTCCACCACTTTGACGGACGTGACCGAGGTTGGTCACGTTGGCCAGGCCAATGTCCTCCCCCCTCCAGGGCGTCGCTCCTTATGGGCTTTGAGCGGTATCAGAGCGAGGCTGGGCGTTCGACAGCGGGCCATCGGTGCGGCGCTCGGCTCAACTTTGGCTTGTCAGCGATGGCCCAGTCGAAGTGGCCCATTTCGCCGTGAGAGTTCCCACGATACTGCAGTAAATTTTAGTATCTAACTGAAATTATTTTTCCACGTTGCGGCAAACCGTCTCGAATCAGGCCCAACTGATCACGATCAGTGCAGCCCAAAAATGGCTCACCTAGCCTCGCAGCCAGACAAACCATCCTGCACAGAAGGAGCACGCGATGGGCCTGGCACTAAAGCTTACGTTACTAGCGGCTATAGCCATCTTTGCGGCCATAGGGGCGAAT
This sequence comes from Pseudomonadota bacterium, assembly GCA_038750185.1. Lineage (GTDB taxonomy): Bacteria > Pseudomonadota > Alphaproteobacteria > Rhodobacterales > Rhodobacteraceae > Thermohalobaculum. Next base: position 8,741 of record JBCDHK010000043.1, on the reverse strand, counting down.
TTCGCCCGCGATCTTGCCTATCAGGTCAATGCAGTCGTCGTACTGCTGGCCTCTAGCGCAACGTTTCTCTATCTCATCCGCACCTACACGCCCGAAGAGGCCACACCCGGTGTCGCCTCGCGCAGTACAGCATACGGCCACAGCATCGCCCCGCTCGGCTATGCCGACGATGTGGTGCGCGCGGGCGTGATCGCCACGGCGTTCTGGGGCGTGATCGGCTTTATCGCTGGGACGTACATCGCCTTCCAGCTCGCGTTTCCAGCGCTCAATCTGGAGCTGCCCTGGACCTCGTTCGGACGGCTGCGCCCACTGCACACCAGCGCCGTCATCTTTGCCTTTGGCGGCAATGCGCTGATCGCCACCAGCTTTTATGTCGTCCAGCGCACCTGCGCGGTGCGGCTTTGGGGGGGCAATCTGGCTTGGTTCGTGTTCTGGGGCTACCAGCTGGTGATCGTCCTGGCCGCCACCGCCTACATCTTCGGCGGCTCGCAGGGCAAAGAGTACGCCGAGCCGCCCTGGCATGTGGATCTGTTTCTGACCGTGGTCTGGGTCGCCTATCTGGCGGTGTTTCTTGGCACCATCGTCAAGCGCAAAGAGCCCCACATCTATGTGGCCAACTGGTTCTATCTTGCCTTTATCGTGACCGTGGCGCTCCTGCATGTGGTCAACGCCTTGGCGATGCCGGTCTCGATCTGGGGCTCGGCCAGCTACTCGCTGTTCGCCGGCGTCCAAGACGCCATGACCCAGTGGTGGTACGGCCATAATGCAGTGGGCTTTTTCCTGACCGCCGGCTTCCTCGGCATGATGTACTACTTCATTCCGAAACAAGCCGAGCGCCCGGTCTATTCCTACAAGCTCTCGATCATCCACTTCTGGGCGCTGATCTTTCTCTACATCTGGGCCGGGCCGCACCACCTGCACTACACCGCGCTGCCCGATTGGGCGCAGACGCTGGGCATGGTGTTTTCCATCATCCTCTGGATGCCCTCCTGGGGCGGCATGATCAACGGCCTGATGACCCTGCAAGGCGCCTGGGACAAACTCCGCACCGATCCGGTGTTGCGCATGCTGGTGGTCTCGGTCGGCTTTTACGGCATGTCGACTTTTGAGGGGCCGATGATGTCGATCAAGGCGGTCAACTCGCTCAGCCACTACACCGATTGGACCATCGGCCACGTCCACTCCGGCGCGCTCGGCTGGAACGGCATGATCACCTTCGGCGCACTCTACTTCCTGGTGCCGCGGCTCTGGAAGGCCGAGCGGCTTTACTCGCTCGCGCTGGTGTCTTGGCACTTCTGGCTCGCGACCATCGGCATCGTGCTCTACGCCGCCTCGATGTGGGTGACGGGGATCATGGAGGGCCTGATGTGGCGCGAGGTCGACCAGAACGGCTTCCTGGTCAACAGCTTCGCCGACACCGTGGCCGCCAAGATGCCGATGTACATCGTGCGTGCGCTCGGCGGTGTCCTCTATGTCGCGGGCGCCGTGATCATGTGCTGGAACCTCTGGCAGACGGCGCGCGGGCGCGTGCGCCAAACCGAAGCTCTGGCCGTGCCCGCGCAATAATAGCGCAGGCCCAGCCACCGATCAGGTAAGTAGGGAGACACCCGATGACCATGACGGCAGGCGGCAACGACCACGCCGGAGGGCCGGCAGCGCCGCCCCCCAATCCCAACAGGCGGGATAAGTGGTGGTTTCGCAATCACCACTACGTCGAGAAAAACGTCACGCTGCTGCTGGTGTTGAGTTTTCTTGTCGTCACCATCGGCGGCATCGTCGAGATCGCACCGCTGTTCTGGCTGCAAAACACCATCGAGAAGGTCTCGGGCGTGCGCCCTTACAGCCCGCTCGAACTGATGGGGCGCCAGATCTACATCCGCGAGGGCTGTTACGTCTGCCACTCGCAGATGATCCGCCCGATGCGCGACGAGGTCGAGCGCTATGGCCACTATAGCCTCGCCGCCGAGAGCATGTATGACCGCCCCTTCCAGTGGGGCTCCAAGCGCACGGGGCCCGATCTCGCCCGTGTCGGGGGGCGCTACTCCGATGCCTGGCATGTCGATCACATGGAGGATCCGCGTGCGCTGGTGCCCGAGTCGATCATGCCCGCCTATCCTTGGCTGATCGAGACACCGCTCGATTACGATCACGTCGCCGATCACCTGCGCGCCAACAGCGCCGTGGGCGTGCCCTATACCGAGGCCATGCTGGCCAACGCGCTCCAGGACATTCGCGCCCAGGTCGATCCCGATCATGAGGGCGTGGACGATCTGCTCGCGCGCTATCCCAAGGCCCAGGTGCGCAACTTCGATCGCCAGCCCGAGATCACCGAACTCGATGCCCTGATCGCTTACATGCAAATGCTCGGCACGCTGGTCGATTTCTCGACCTTCGAGCCCGATGCCAGCCGCTGAGAGGAGCGTTCCATGGAAACCTACACCCTCCTGCGCGCCTTTGCCGATAGCTGGTGGCTCGCGGTCATGATGGCATTCTTCATCGCCGTCTCGCTCTATGCGCTGAGGCCCGGATCGCGGCGCGTCCACAAGGCGATCTCGGAAATTCCGCTACGTGACGATCTGCCCCCCGACGAGCGCGCCGCTGCGGCCTGGCAGGCCGCAGGCCAAGCCCCCCAAGCACCGCGTGCGCGCAAAGCCCGTCCGATGGAGGCCCCCAATGTCGAAGGATAAGGACGACCGCGCCGTCGATCCCCACACCGGCACCAAGACCACCGGCCACGATTGGGACGGCATCACCGAGCTTGATACGCCGTTGCCGCGCTGGTGGCTTTGGACCTTCTACGCCACCATCGTCTGGGGCCTGCTCTACACGGTCGCCTATCCGGCCTGGCCCATGCTGAGCGGGGCGACCTCGGGGCTGCTCGGCTATTCCTCGCGCGGCGCCCTCGAACAGGACATCGCCCGCCAGAAGGCCGCCCAAGCCGGGATCGAGGCCGAGATCGTCAAGGCGGGCTTTGGCGAGATCGCCGCAGATGCCAACTTGGCCTCCTATGCCTATGCCGGGGGCGCGGCAGTGTTTCGCGCCAATTGCTCACAGTGCCACGGCGCGGGGGCGGCGGGCTCCAAGGGCTATCCCAACCTGCGCGACGACGACTGGCTCTGGGGCGGCACGCCCGAGGACATCTACCTCACCATCGCCCACGGCATCCGCTGGGAGGCCGATTACGACACCCGTTGGAGCGAGATGCCGGCCTTTGGCGATGACGGTATCCTCGAAGAAACCGAGATCGCGCTGGTGGCCGACCACGTCCTCTCGCTCTCGGGCAAATCCGGGCGCAGCGAGGCCGGGGCCACGCTCTACCTCGACAACTGCTCGGGCTGCCACGGTGAGGCGGGCGAGGGCATGGCCGAGATGGGCGCGCCTGCGCTCAACGACGCCATCTGGCTCTACGGCAGTGACCGCGCCAGCCTGATCGAGACCATCACCCACTCGCGCTTTGGTGTGATGCCGTCCTGGAACACGCGCCTCTCCGAGGCCGATCTGCGCAAAGTCGCCCACTACGTCCACAGCCTCGGCGGTGGCGTGCGCGAGTGAGCGCCGCCCGGGCATGACAGGAAACCCGGCAGGAAACTCTGGGCCGTGCAACCGCGGCCCGGATCCCACCCCAAACAGAGAGCGCCGCCGATGAGCGCCCCCCCGGCCCCCTCGCTCTATGCAGCCCGCGAGCCGATCTTCCCCAAAGCTGTCTCAGGGCGGTTTCGCCGCCTGAAATGGGCGATCCTGGTGGCAACGCTGGCCGTCTACTACATCACGCCCTGGCTGCGCTGGGACCGCGGGCCCTATCTGCCCGACCAAGCCGTGCTGATCGATCTGGCGGCGCGGCGGTTTTACTTCTTCATGATCGAGATCTGGCCGCATGAGTTTTATTATGTCGCCGGGCTGCTGATCATGGCCGGCATCGGCTTGTTTCTCTTCACCTCGGTGCTTGGGCGGGTCTGGTGTGGCTATGCCTGTCCCCAGACCGTCTGGGTCGATCTGTTCATGCACGTCGAGCGCTTCATCGAGGGAGACCGCAACAAGCAGATCCGCCTGCAACACCAATCCTGGACGCCTGAGAAGATCCGCAAGCGCACCGCCAAATGGACGATCTGGCTGGCGATCTCCATGGCCACGGGCGGGGCCTGGATCTTCTATTTCGCCGATGCGCCGAGCCTGGCCTGGCAGTTTATCACCGGCGCCGCCCCCTCGGTGGCCTATGCCACCGTGGCGATCCTGACCGCGACCACCTTTATCCTCGGCGGTTTCCTGCGCGAGCAGGTCTGCCTCTACATGTGCCCCTGGCCGCGCATCCAGGCGGCCATGCTCGATGAAAACTCCCTCACCGTCACCTACAAGGACTGGCGCGGCGAGCCCCGCGGCAAGCACAAGAAACAGCCCACCCCCCAGACGCAGACACAAACCCAGGGCGACTGCATCGACTGCAACGCCTGCGTCAACGTCTGTCCGACGGGCGTCGATATCCGCAAGGGCCAGCAGCTCGGCTGCATCACCTGTGCGCTCTGCATCGATGCCTGCGACGACATCATGGCCCGCCTCGGGCGCCCGCGCGGCCTGATCGACTATTGCAGCCTCGCCGACGAGCACCTGGAGCGCTCCGGCCAGCCCGCTCTCTCGGCCTGGCGGCGCATCCTGCGCCCGCGGGTGTTTCTCTACACCGGGCTCTGGGCCGGGATCGGGCTTGCCATGGTGGTGACGCTGTTTTTGCGCGACACCATCGGCCTCACCGTGCGCCACGACCGCAATCCGCTGTTCGTGACCCTCTCGGACGGCTCGATCAGAAACGGCTACGAGATCCGCCTGCTCAACCAAGAGGGCATGCCCCAGGACTTTCGCCTCTCCCACCGCCTCGAAGGCGCGGGCCATCTGCGCCTCGACATCCAGGGCAGTGAGGGGCGCACGGTCGAGGTGGCGGCGAATACCCAGCAGCTTCTGCGCGTCTTCCTGACCTCCGAGCCCTGGATCGAGATGGACGGCCAGGTGCCCGTCCGCCTCTGGGTCGAAAACCTCACCACGCGCGAGCGCGCCCACTATGACACCGTCTTCTATGGAGGCTCTGAGTGACCCTACGAGACACCGATCCCACCACCCCCGTCCGTTCTCCGGGCCGCCCGCTGACCGGACGCCGGGTGCTCGCCATCGCGCTGACCTGCTTTGGCGTGATCCTGGCCGTCAACATCACGATGCTGAGTGCTGCCACCGGCACCTTTCCGGGCCTGGTGGTCGACAGCGCCTATCGCAAGGGTGTGGGCTGGAACGAGCGCGCAGAGGCCCAAGCCGCTCTCGGCTGGCAGGTCGAGCCGCGCTACGAGAACGGTGAACTGGTGCTAGCCATCGACGGGCGCCAGGGTCCGGTGCGCGGTCTGACGCTGGCGGTGACGATCGGTCTCACCGCCACCGCGCGCGCCGACCGCAGCCTCACCCCGGTCTGGCGCGACGGCGCCTACCGCGCGCCCGTCGCGCTGGAGCCCGGCTACTGGCGCATCGATGCGCGCACCGTGGACGGCCCCCTCTACGAGTCCCGCTTTCAGCTCCGCGTGCCCCGAGGCACACGCTGATGGCCCTCGACGCCCCAGCCAAAGGGCCCGTAACGCGGGTCGAATTGTTGGTGCCGGACCTGCGCTGTGCGGGCTGTATGCGCCGGGTCGAGGGTCTGCTGGCGGAGCAGCCCGGCATCGTCTCGGCGCGGGTCAATCTGAGCGAAAAGCGTGTGCGCGCCGATCTGGCGCCCGCATTCGGCGATGCGCGCGCCTTGATCGCGGTGCTGGAGGAGGCGGGCTATGCCGCGCGCCTGCCCGATGCCGAGACCGGGGCGCTGAGCGCCCAGCGCGCCGAGGGCCGAGATCTGGTGCGCCGGATCGGCGTTGCGGGTTTTGCCGCCATGAACGTCATGCTGCTCTCGGTCTCGGTCTGGTCTGGGGCCGAGGGGGCCACGCGCGATCTGTTGCACTGGATCTCGGCGCTGATCGCCCTGCCCACCGTCGCCTACTCCGGGCGCCCGTTCTTTGCCAGCGCCATCTCTGCACTGCGCGGCAGGCGGCTCAACATGGATGTGCCGATCTCGTTTGCGATCCTGCTGTCCTTTGTCGGCTCGATCCTGGAGACCGCGCGCTCGGGCGAGCATGCCTATTTCGACGCCGCGCTCATGCTGCTGTTCTTCCTGTTGATCGGTCGTTGGCTTGAGACCAACAGCCGCGCCGAGGCCCGCTCTGCGGCGGCCGAGCTTGCCCGTCTCATGCCCCACGAGACCACGGTGCTGGTGGAGGGCACACGCCAGACCCTGGCCATCGAGCGCCTCGGCGCCGGGATGACCGTCCTGCTGGCACCGGGCGACCGTGTACCGGCAGACGGCGTGGTCGCCGAGGGCCTGAGCGAGATCGACCGGGCATTGCTCACCGGCGAGAGCCGCCCCGAGCCGGCCTCGCCCGGCACCGTGCTCCACGCCGGCACGCTCAACCTCTCAGGGCCCCTCACCATGACAGTGCGCGCAACCGGCAAGGAGACGGTGCTGGCCGACATCGCGCGCGTGGTCGAAGCCGCCTCCCAAGGCCGCAGCCGCTGGGACGGCTGGGCCGACCGCGCCGCCCGCGTCTACGCGCCGGGGGTCCATCTGATCGCACTGTTGGCCTTCATCGGCTGGTGGAGCGTGGGCGCGGGCTGGGCCGGCTCACTGCAGATCGCCTGTGCCGTCTTGATCATCACCTGCCCTTGCGCCTTGGCGCTGGCGGTGCCGACAGTACACAGCGTGGCCACGGCCCAACTATTGCGCTCAGGCATCTATCTCAAGGACGGCTCGGAACTGGAGCGCCTGGCCAGCGTCGACACGGTCGCCCTCGACAAGACCGGCACCCTCACCGATGGCCGCATGCGCTTGGTCGGCGGACCAGCCAAGGACGACCCGGCCTGGGGCGTGGCGCGCGCACTGGCCGAGGCCTCGCGCCACCCCGCCGCGCGCGCTGTGGCTGAAGCCGCAGTCCACGCCCCCCCCGCCGACGTTCGCGACCTCCGCGAGACGCCGGGCATCGGCGTCGAGGGCCGCTTGGAGGGCGCAACCGTGCGCCTTGGGCGTGGCGAGGGCAACGAGGGCACCGTGCTAGAGCCAAGCCCCGGCCGCCGCATCGTGCTCGGCTTTGAGGAGCATCTGCGCCCCGATGCCGCCGAGACCGTGGCCGCGCTGCACCGCCTTGGCCTCAACACCGCCGTGCTGACCGGCGACCGCGCCGCGGCGGCAGAGACCGTGGCCAAGCACTGCGGCATCGAGACAGTCCACGCAGCCCTTCTGCCCGGGGAGAAGCTGGCCTATCTGGAAAACCGCAAGGCCGAGGGACAGCACGTGCTCATGGTCGGCGATGGGCTCAACGACGGGCCGGCCCTGGCTGGCGCCCATGCCTCGATGTCACCGGCGGAGGCTGCCGATGCCAGCCGGGTGGCGGCGGGGTTGGTCTGGTCGGGGCGCGGGCTCGGCGCAGTCGCCACGGCGCTGCGCGTGGCCCGGGCGGCGCGGGCGCGGGCTTGGGAGAGCTTTGCCTTTGCCGCGCTCTACAATGCCGTTGCCATCCCGCTTGCCGTTGGCGGCCAGGTGACGCCGCTCATCGCGGCCTTGGCCATGTCGGGCTCGTCGGTGGTGGTCGTGGCGAATGCTCTGAGGTTGAGGTTTGTCAAATGACGGTGCTGTCTTTTCTGATCCCGGTTTCGCTGGCTCTTGGAGGGCTGTGGCTTGGGGCCTTTTTGTGGTCGCTGCGCTCAGAGCAATACCGCGATCTGGAGGGCGATCAGCACCGAACCCTCTTTGGCGAGCACGACGACAGCCCGCCCTCCTGATCCTAGAGCGATTTGAAGCGCTTCTGGCACGAGAGCGCGGCTCGCAAATCGCGGTAGAACAATACCCTAGAGCGCATTGGCGAACCAGAATGGTCGCAATGCGCTTTAGAAGGCGTATCCCCCGCTCACCCGGGCGTGCCGCTCGCGATGGTCTTGCGATAGACATGCCACGACGCATGGCCGAGCACCGGAAACACCACCACCATGCCGATAAACAGCGGCAGCATGGCGATCACGACCAGCAACGCCACCACGCCCCCCCAACTCAGCATCACCTCACGGTTTTGCTTGGTCGCCTCAAGGCTAGTCAGAATGGCCGTGACCACATCGATGTCGCGATCGAGCAGCAACGGCACACCGATCACCGAGATCGAAAACAACAGCGCCGAGAGCACCGCACCAACCGCCATGCCAACCCCGAACATGATCAAGCCCTCAGCGCTCAACAAAATGTCGAACGAGGAGGTGACATTGGTCATGGTCGCCGTGCCAAAGGAGACGGCGAAGATCACCCGCGCCAAAACGATCCACACCAAAAACACAAAGACCGTGAACACGGCAAAGAACGGCAACTGGCTGTTGCGTTGGCGAAACCCCGCCCCCAGCACCGGCGCCCAAGCAAGCGGCTCGCCCGCTTCGAGGCGGCGCGAGACCTCGTAGAGGCCAACAGCTGCAAAGGGCCCGATCAAGGGAAAGCCCGCCGCGACCGGCAAGATCCAGACACCGGCATTGCCCACAAACAACGCCCAAGCGATGGCGATCCCAGCAAGCGAGAACACCGCGCCAAAGAAGAGGCCATAGACCGGGGCGCGCCGAAAATCGGCAAGCCCGGCGCGGAGCGCGTCGTAGAGATCGGCGCGCGTGAGGGACTGCACCGCGAGCGCTGAGGCGTGGGTGGGGGTGGG
>JBCDHK010000042.1:0-16237 GCA_038750185.1 Pseudomonadota bacterium | reverse complement strand
GCCTCGGGGTAAAGCTCGGCGGTCAGAGCGATCTCGGCGTGGTTTTCGCTCAAGTGGGTCTGGACCGGGCAACCGGGATGCGCGCGGACAAGCGCCTGCGCGGCCTCCATCTGGGCCGGCGTCGAGGTGATGGCAAAGCGCGGCGTGATCGCCACCTCAGTGCGCCCGCGCCCGTGCCAGTGTTCGATCAGCGCTTTGGTCTCGTCATAGGCGGACTGCGCGGTGTCGAGCACCCCCGGTGGCGCGTTGCGGTCCATCATGGTCTTGCCCGCGATCAAACGCAGCCCGCAGCGTTCGGCCTCACTAAACAGCGCCTCGACCGAGACCGCATGCGAGGAGCCATAGACGACAGGCGTGGTGGTGCCGTGGCGGAGCAGCGTCTCGATCAGATGCCGCGCCATGCGCGCCGCATGGGCTGGATCGGCAAAGCGCGCCTCCTCGGGAAACGTGTAGCGCGCCAGCCAATCGAGCAGCGCTGCGCCGTGGGAGGCGATCACCTGCATCTGGGGCAGGTGGAGGTGGGTGTCGATCAGCCCGGGCAGGAGGAGGTGGGGCCGGTGGTCGATGACCTCGGCACCGGGGCGCGGCGCATAAGGCCCCACCGCTGCGATCAGCCCCTCGCGCAGCACCAGCGCGCCGTCCTCATAGTAATCGAGCGCGCCGAGATCGCCCGCCCCCTCGGGCGCACGGCGAAACGAGAGCACGCGCCCGCGGAGGAGACGCTCACTCACCCGCGAGTGCCTCCTCATACCAGGCGACGATGGCTTGGCGCTCAGCCGCCTCCATGGCGGTGAGATTGGCGGGCGGCATGGCGTATGAGCGCCCCGAGTGGAGATAGATCGCGCGGGCGTGGGCCAGCACATCGGCCTCGCTCTCAAGATGCACGGCCTTGGGGGCGGTGGCCATGCCGGGCCAGAGCGGCTCCTGCGCATGGCACATGGCACAGCGCGTCAGCATGGCCGAGTGGACCTCTTCGAAGGCGGGCGAGGCGGCAAGGCGCTCCTCCAGAGGCGAGACGGTGGCGAGGTCAGCCTCGGCTCCGCGCGGCAGGCTGGAGAGCCAGACCACGGCCATGAAGGCGGCAGCGGTCGCGCCCCAAGTCCAGAGCGGGCCGTGGCCGGTGGCGTGGAGCGTGTTGAAGTAATGGCGGATGGTCACGCCCATGAGAAACACCAGGGCGGCGATGACCCAGTTCCACTCGGTGGCGAAGGCGAGCGGATAGTGGTTGGAGAGCATCAGAAACAGCACCGGCAGGGTGAGGTAGTTGTTGTGGGTCGAGCGCTGTTTGGCGATGACGCCGTATTTCGGGTCGGGCGTGCGGCCCGCCTTCAGATCGGCGACGACGATCTTTTGATTGGGAATGATGATGAAAAACACATTGGCCGACATGATGGTCGCGGTCAGCGCGCCGAGGTGCAACAGCGCCGCGCGCCCGGTAAACACCTGCGTATAGGCCCAGCCGAGCGCCACCAGAATGACATAGAGCACCAGCATCAGGCGGGTCGGATCGCGCCCGAGGGCGGATTTGCAGAGCCCGTCATAGGCGAGCCAGCCGAGCGCTAAGGAGGCCATGGAGAGGCCGGCCGCCTGGAGCGGCGTGACATCCAGCTTGTTGGGGTCGATCAGGTAGAGATCGGCGCCGAAGTAATAGATCACCACCATGAGGGCAAAGCCCGAGAGCCAGGTGGCATAGGACTCCCATTTGAACCAGATCAGCCGCTCGGGCAGCGCGTCGGGGGCCACCGTATACTTCTGGATATGGTAGAAGCCGCCACCGTGGACTTGCCACTCCTCGCCTTTGACGCCGTCGGGCAAGGGCCGTTCGCGGCGCAGCCCCAGATCGAGTGCGATGAAATAGAACGACGAGCCGATCCACGCGATGCCGACGATGACATGCAGCCAGCGCAGGGCAAAGCTCAGCCAGTCCCAGAGGATGGGGTAGGCGTGCATGGGCGTGCTCCCTCGATTGGCGCTCAGGCGGGTTTGAAGGATTTGCCGAGGCAGGCGGGCGCGCGGGCACCGAGGCCGCGCCCGAGCGAGATCAGGGCCAGCACGGCGATGGTGGCGAGATAGGGCATGGCCGCTAGGAACTCGGGCGCGAAGAGGGTGATGCCGGCGGCTTTGGTGTGAAGCTCCAGCGTCGCCACGCCGCCAAAGAGCCAGGCGCCGAGCAGGAGGCGTCCTGGGCGCCAGGCGGCAAAGACCACCAGCGCAAGCGCGATCCAGCCGCGCCCGGCGGTGAGTTCTTCGGACCACATGGGCGTGAGCAGGAGCGAATAGTAGCTGCCCGCCAGCCCCGCCATGGCGCCGCCGAAGGCGACGGCGGCAGCGCGCACCCAAAGCACCGGATAGCCGATGCTGTGGGCGGAGCGATCGGCTTCGCCCACAGCACGCAGGATGAGCCCGGCGCGGGTGCGGCTGAGAAACCACGCGACCGCGGCGGTGAGAGCGAGCGAGGCATAGACCAGCGGATCGTGGCCGAAGAGGAGGCGCGTCCAGCCCTCGCCCGCGAGGGCGTCGGGGAAGAGCGGGGCCAGCGGCTCGACGGTGCGCCCGACGAAGCTCTCGCCCGCGAGCGCGGAAAAGCCGACACCGAAGATCGTGAGCGCGAGGCCGGTGGCGACTTGGTTGGCGGCGAGCCCCAGCACGATGGCGGCAAAGAGGAGGGCCGCGCAGGTACCCGCGGCCATGGCGGCGACGAGGCCCAGCGCTGCCGTGCCGGTGGTGACGGCGGCGGCAAAGCCCGCGACCGCGCCGATCAGCATCATGCCTTCGACACCGAGGTTGAGCACGCCCGATTTCTCGGCCACCAGTTCGCCAAGGGCTGCGAGCAGGATGGGGGTGGACGCTGTGGCCACGGTCATCAGGATCGAGATCAGGATGGTGTCGGTCATGGGCGCACCCTCTGGGTCAGCACCAGGCGGTAGCGCACCAGCACGTCCGCGCCGAGCAGGAAGAACAGCATCAGCGCTTGGAAGACGCCTGCGGCGGCGGCGGGCAGGCCGAGGCTCGACTGGGCGATCTCGCCGCCGACGTAGGAGACCGCCAGGACCAGCCCCGCCAGCACCGCGCCGATGGGGTGGAGGCGTCCGAGAAAGGCCACGATGATGGCGGTAAAGCCGTAACCGGTGGGAAACTGCGGTACCATTTGCGCAAAAGGCCCGGCAGCCTCGAAGATGCCCGCCAGCCCTGCCAGTCCGCCCGAGAGGAGGAGCGTCGCCCAGACGGTGTCGCCTTCGCCAAAGCCCGCGTGGCGTGCGGCGGCGGGGGCAGCGCCGACGGTGCGCACGCGCAGGCCAAACACGGTGCGCGCCATGACGAACCACGCGAGCAAGGCCACCCCAAGGGCGACCACCGCGCCGATATGGACAAACGTGCCCGGCAGCAGCGGCAACACCTGCCATTCGGTGAAGAGACGCGTCTGGGGAAAGCCAAAGCCTTGCGGGTCGCGCCAGGGCCCGCGCATCAGGTAGTTGAGCAGTTGCACCGCGACGTAGGTGAGCATCAGCGTGGTTAAGATTTCGTTGACCTGGAGGCGGGTGCGAAGGAGCGCCGGCACCGCCGCCCAGGCCATGCCGCCGAGAACGCCCGCGACCACCATGGCCGGCAGGATCCAGACGCCTTGCATCTCCCAGGTGGCAAGCGCCACACCGGTGCCCGCCAGTCCGCCGGCGATGTACTGGCCCTCGGCGCCGATGTTCCAGACGCCCGCGCGAAAGCCGATGCCAAGCCCGACCGCGATCAGGATCAAGGGCGCGGCTTTGATGGCGAGGTCCTGCCAAGTGTCGCGCGAGAGAACGGGCGTCAGGAAGATCTCGCGCACTGCGGCGGGGCCATCGTAGCCGAGCAAGGAGAACAGCGCCGCGCCCGCCAGCATGGTGAGCAGGACCGCCAGCGGCGGCGTGGCCCAAGCCATGGCGGGGCTTGGCAGGGGACGGCGGATCAGTTCAACGCGCATGGGGGCCCTCGCCGTGGAGGCCGCCCATGAGGAGCCCAATGCGCTCGACGCTGACCGACGCCGTGTCCTCCGGCGCCGACAGGCGGCCTCCGTTGAGGACCGCCAAGCGATCGGTGAGGGCGAAAAGCTCGTCCAGGTCCTGCGAGATCACCAGGATCGCAGCCCCCCCCGCCGCCAGATCGGCCAGCGCCTGGTGGATGGCAGCAGCCGCGCCCGCGTCCACACCCCAGGTGGGCTGGGAGACCACCAGCACCTCGGGGGCTTGCAAGATCTCGCGCCCGACGACGAATTTTTGCAGGTTACCCCCCGAGAGTGCCGCGGCAGGCGCGCGCGGGCCGGTGGTGCGCACGTCGAAGCGGGCGATTACCTCGGCGGCAAAGGCGGCGGCGCGGCGTGGGCGCACCAAGGCACGGCTGACCAGGGCGCGGCGGTGGCGCGCGGTGAGCAGGGTGTTCTCGGAGAGGCTGAACTCGGGCACACCGGCGTGGCCCAGGCGTTCTTCGGGCACGGCGGAGAGGCCGTGGGCGCGGCGTTCTTCGGGGCGGAGGCGGCCTGCGGGGTGGCCGTTCAGCGTCACCGCCTCGGGAGCACAGAGGCGTTCGCCGCTCAGCGCCAGGAACAGTTCGGACTGGCCGTTGCCCGCAACGCCTGCGATCCCGACGATCTCGCCGCCGCGGACCTCCAACGAGAGCGCCTCCAGCGTGACGCCAAAATCGCCCTCGCCCGGCAGGCTGAGCCCCTCCAGCGCCAGCTTGACGGGGCCGGGACGGGGGCGTGCCTTCTCGACGCGCCTGGGGCGTGCGCCGATCATCATCTCGGCAAGCGAGGCGGGGCTCTCGTGGCGCGGTTCGCAGGCCGCCACCACACGCCCACCGCGTAGGATGGTGGCGCGCGCACAGAGCGCGCGGATCTCGTGGAGTTTGTGTGAGATGTAGAGGATGGCGCAGCCGCGCTCGGCCAGGGCGCGCAGTGTGGCAAACAGCTGTTCGGCTTCTTGGGGGGTGAGCACCGAGGTCGGCTCGTCCATGATGAGCAGCTTGGGCTCGACCAGGAGCGCGCGCACGATTTCGATACGCTGGCGCTCGCCGACACTGAGCGTGGCGACGCTGCGGCGCGGATCGAGGCTGAGGCCATAGGTGTCGAGCACAGCCCGGATACGCGCCTCTAGGCGGCGGCGGGGCAGGCGCTCGTCCAACCCTAAGGCGATGTTGTCGAGCACGCTCATCGCCTCAAACAGCGAGAAGTGCTGGAAGACCATGTTGATGCCAAGACGGCGCGCTTCTTTGGGCGAGGTGATGGTGCGCGGCGTACCCTCCCAGGACAGGGTGCCGGCGTCGGGAGCCATCAGGCCATAGATCATCTTGACCAACGTCGACTTGCCGGCGCCGTTTTCGCCGAGGAGAGCGTGGATCTCGCCAGGCGCGACGCTGAGATCGACGTTGTCGTTGGCGAGCACCCTCGGAAAGCGCTTGGTCACGCCGCGCAATTCCAGGCGCAGGGTGGCAGGCACCGGCGTGGGAGCAATGTCGAGGGCGGTCATGGGGCGGCGTTGGCCTGTCGGGCGGGAATGGCCGCGGCGAGGCGGGCCATGACCTCAGTGGCCGTGAAGGCAGCGATCACTTCGGGGCGTTTGTCGCGGGTGGGTGCACCAATGGGACAGGTGAGGGCTGCGGCGCTCCCGCCCCCCTGGCCTGCCAGCCAGCGGCTAAAGCGGGCGCGTTTGGTGGCCGAGCCGATCAGCCCGACATAGGCCGCATCGCCGCGGGCAAGCGCTTCGCCGGCAATGAGAAAATCGAGCGCGTGATCGTGGGTCAGCACCACAAAGGCCGAGCCCGGTGCGGCGGCGCGCACGTGGTGCTCGGGCAAGGCGGTGCAGTGGGTCTCGATGCCCTCGGGCGCGTTGGAGAGGGCCTCGGCGCGCGTATCGATCAAGGCGGTGCGCACGGGCAACAAGGCGAGCGCGCGCGCCAGCGCCAATCCAGTGTGTCCAGCGCCGAACACCAGCACCTCTGGGCGCACGGCGCTCTCTTCGGCGCGGCGGGCGGCAATCTCGGCGGTCACCGCCTCGTCCACCCGGCGGATCGAGAGCGCGACATGGCCGCCGCAGCATTGTCCGATCTCAGGGCCCAGCGGCAACGCCAGATCGAGCGCCCTGCCCTCGCCTGCCAGCAGCGCGCGCGCCTTCTCCATGGCGAGATACTCCAAACGGCCGCCGCCGATGGTGCCTTCGCTGCCCTCATTGGTCACGATCATCCACGCCCCGGCCTCACGCGGGGCCGAGCCGCGCACGCGCTCGACTGTGACAAGGGCTGCGGGGACCAGCGCCGTGGAGGTAGTCATGCCCGCCCTCTCAGCCGCTCGCAGGCCAGGAGCAGCCGCTCGGGCGTGGCGGGGGTGTCGAGGCGCGGGCACTCGCGGTAGTCGGCCACCGAGGCCACGGCCATGGAGAGCGCCTCCAACACCGAGAGCGCGAGCATGAAGGGCGGCTCGCCCACCGCTTTGGAGCGGCGCACGGTCGGCTCGCGGTTGACCGACCAATCGGCGAGGCCTACGCGGAAATCGCGCGGGATGTCGGAGGCGAGCGGGATCTTGTAGGTGCTCGGGGCGTGGGTGCGCAGCCGCCCGGCCTCGTCCCACCAAAGCTCTTCGCTGGTCAGCCAGCCCATACCTTGGACAAACGCGCCCTCGATCTGGCCGATATCGACCGCGCGGTTCAGCGAGCGCCCGACGTCGTGCAGGATATCGGTGCGCAGGACGCGCGCTTCGCCGGTCAGGGTGTCGAGGGCAACCTCGGAGACCGCCGCGCCGTAGGCATAGTAGTAGAACGGACGCCCGCGCCCTGCCGCGCGGTCCCAGTGGATCTTGGGGGTTTTGTAAAAGCCTGCCGCCGAGAGTTGGATGCGGGCGGCATAGGCCTCGGCGATCAGTTCTTCGAAGGACCAGACGCGCTCGCCCGCGCGGACCACGCCGCCGGTGAAGGTGACGGCGTTTTCCTCCACTCCGGCCTGTTCTGCAGCCAACCCAGCCAGACGCGCTTTGATCTGCGCCGCCGCATCAAGGGCTGCTGCCGCATTGAGATCGGTGCCCGAGGAGGCCGCCGTGGCCGAGGTGTTGGGCACTTTGTCGGTGGCGGTGGCGGTGACGCGCACGCGCTCGGGCGTGAGGCCAAAGGCATCGGCCACCACCGAGGCCACCTTGGTGTGCAGCCCCTGCCCCATCTCGGTGCCGCCATGATTGAGTTGGAGCGAGCCGTCGCGATAGACATGGAGCAGCGCGCCGGCTTGATTAAACCACGTCGCGGTGAAGGAGATGCCGAACTTGACTGGTGTCAGCGCGATGCCGCGCTTCAGCCACGCGCTCTCGGCGTTGAACGCCAGCACGCGCGCGCGCCGGGCCTGATAGTCGGAACTATCTTCCAGTTCGTCGACGAGGCGGGCGATCTGACAGTCTTCGACCGTCTGGTGGTAGGGGGTGAGATCGTGGCCCTCGCGGTAGAAATTGGCGCGGCGGATCTCCAGCGGATCGCGTCCGAGGGCATAGGCCACTTCTTCGATGATCCGCTCACAGCCGGCCACGCCCTGGGGCCCGCCAAAGCCGCGAAAGGCGGTGTTGGAGACGGTATTGGTGTGGAGCGGTTTCGAGGACAGCCGCGCCGCCGGATAGCAATAGGCGTTGTCGGCGTGAAACAGCGCGCGGTCGGTCACCGGCCCCGAGAGATCGGCGGAGAAGCCGCAGCGTGCGGCATAGGTGGCCTCGACCGCGTGGATACGGCCCTCGGTGTCAAAGCCCACGGCATAATCGACCACAAAGTCGTGGCGCTTGCCGGTGGCGATCATGTCGTCGTCGCGGTCGGGGCGGAGTTTGACTGCGCGGCCCCAGCGTTTGGCCGCGACGGCTGCGACCACGGCAAACAGATTTGCCTGGGTCTCCTTGCCGCCAAAGCCGCCGCCCATGCGCCTCACCTCGACCTTGACCGCATGCATGGGCACATCGAGGGCCTGGGCGACCATGAGTTGCACCTCGGAGGGGTGCTGGGTCGAGGAATGGACGTGGACATCGCCGTCCTCGCCCGGGATGGCCAGCGCGATCTGGCCTTCGAGGTAGAAATGGTCCTGCCCGCCGATGGTCATGCGGCCCTCAAGGCGGCGGGGGGCGCTAGCGAGCGCGGCGCTGGCATCGCCCTTGGCGAGCGTCATGCCCTCGGTGACAAGGCGCCCGCCCGCGGCCTCTGCAGCGGCGATGTCGAGGATGGCGGGCAGGGCGCGGTAGCGCACCTTCGCCAAGCGCGCAGCGGCGCGGGCGCTCTCGCGGTCCTTGGCCACCACGGCAAAGAGCGGCTGGCCGTGAAACGCCACCCGGCCCTCGGCAAAGATCGGATCGTCGTGGCGGTGGGTCGGGCTCACATCGTTCTCGCCCGGAATATCGGCCCCGGTCAGGATGCCGACGACGCCGGGGGCCGCCGCCACGGCGCTCAGGTCCAGGGCCTCGATCTCGGCATGGGCGTGTTCGGCAAGGCCCAGATAGGCGTGGAGCGTGCCCTCGGGCTCGGGCAGATCGTCGATGTAGGGGGCGGTGCCGGCGACATGCTTTTCGGCCGAGTCGTGCTTGGGCTCGGGACGCGCGCTTTGGCGGCGTTCGTGGATCGGGGCTTGGCGGTTCATGGCCGCGCCTCAGGCCGCGCCGAGGCGGTCGAGCGCGCCGGCCCCACCCGCGCTCTCAAGCCAAAAGCGATGGAGCAGGTTGCGCACCGCGCGCGCGCGATACTCGGCAGAGGCGCGCCAGTCACCGATGGGGGTGAAATCCTCGGCAAAACCCGCGCCCGCCTCCAGGGCTGTGGCCTCGCTCCAAGGGCGCCCGAGAAGGCGCGCTTCGACGGCGCGGGCACGCTTTGGGATCCCAGCCATCCCGCCGCAGGCGATACGGGCCTCGCGCACAAGCCCGTCCCGAAGGCGCAGCCGCAGCGCGAGGGTGAGGGCCGAGATGTCCTCGTCGCGGCGCTTGGAGATCTTGTAGGCGGCTAGTAGATCGCCTGCGCCGGCATCGGGCACGGTGATGCTCTCGATGAACTCGTCCGCCGCGCGGTCCTGGCGTCCGTAGTCCAGGAAGAAGTCTTCGAGGGGCATTGAGCGCCGCCCGCGCTTTGAGCGCAAGCTCAGCGTGGCGCCCAGTACGATCAGGGGCGGCGGGGTATCGCCGATGGGCGAGGCGTTGGCGATGTTGCCGCCGAGGGTGCCGGCGTTGCGCACCTGCTCGCCACCGATGCGCGCCCAATAGGCGCCAAGCCAAGGATGGCGACGCGCGATGACCTCCCGGGCGGCAGTGTAGCTCGTGCCCGCGCCAAAGACCGTGCCCGCAGCGGTTTCCTCGATGGCCGCCAGTGGCGCGAGATGGCCGAGGAAGACGGCGGGCGAGATCGCACGGCCCTCCTTGGCCACCCAGACACCCACATCCGTGGCGCCGGCGACCATGGTCGCGCCAGGCTCCTCAGTGAGCACCGCGGCGAGATCGTCGGTGTCGCGCGGCAGAATGGCCCGCGCGCCCGCGCGCTCGACGGTGACGCGGGCGCCATCACCGAGCGCGCGCAGGCGTGCCTCGGTGGTAGCGGCCTCAGCCTCCAACGGGTCCTCGCCGTCTTCGAGCGCAGCCATGGCGCGCAGGATCGGCGCATAGCCGGTGCAGCGGCAGAGATTGCCCTGGAGCGCCGTTTCGACCTCCTCGCGCGAGGGTTCGCGGGTATGGCGCCAGAGCCCGTAGAGCGCCATGACGATACCGGGCGTGCAAAAGCCGCACTGCGAGCCGTGGTGGCCGACGAGGGCACGCTGCACCGGATGGCGCCCGCCCAGATGCTCGACCGTGACGACATGGCAGCCGTCGAGCGACGCGATGAGGCGAATGCAGGCGTTGGCGCTCTCATAGGCCAGGCCCTTTGGCCCGATGCGCCCGATCAAGACCGTGCAAGCCCCGCAATCGCCCTCGGCACAGCCCTCCTTGGTGCCCATCAGCCGCGCGCGGCGGCGCAGATAGCCGAGCAAGGTGTCCGACGGCGCGACCTCGCCAAGGCGCACCTCCGCGTCGTTGAGCAGAAACCGGATCTCGGTGCGGACGGGGACAGGGGCTGGGTGGGAGACCATTTCAACTCCCCCGATAGGTCGAATAGCCGTAGGGCGAGAGCAACAGCGGCACGTGGTAGGCGGCGTTGGCCTCGGCAATGCGAAAGCGCACGATCACCGTGTCGAGAAAGCCGTCATCGAGGCCGACACGCGCCAGATAGGGCCCGGCGAGAAAGCTCAGTTCGTAATAGCCCGGCTGAAACGCATCGCCGTCGAGGAGCGGCGCCTCGGTGCGCCCATCGCCATTGGTCAGTGCCGTGGCCAGGGGCTGGCGGGTCTCGCCTTTGAGAGCGTGGAGCGCAATGGCTAGCGCCTCGGCCGGACGCCCCAGCGCGGTGTCGAGCACATGCGTGGTCAATCGGCCTTGGCCCATACTGGAACTGCCCCGTGGTCGCTTCTGGCTTTACGGCAGGGTGGACGGCGAAACCGCCTGCCCTGTTGAATAGACGTGCGGCAATTGCCGTAAAAGTGCGCACATTACCTTCTAAGATACTGTAATATGGACGGTAATCTGGTTTTTCCGAGAACGTCAAGAAAAAACGTCTCATATTGCTCCGGTGATTTGGCGCGCATTTGGACAGGGCTCAAGCAGCCTGTGGGGCGGCGGGAGTGTCGGTGCGAGCGGCGCTCCTTGCCCTCTTGCAAAGGACGCGCGCAGCCCTGGCCGGGGTAGCACCCTTGCCCTCAGCCGGGCGACAGCCACTTCCAGGCTATGCCAAAACGAACCTCCCCCAGCGATGCAAAGAGCGTGGTCGATGCCCAGGATTTGGAAGAGGTCGTGCACGACAAACGCGAGGGCTGGCGCGCCTCCACCGCCAAGGCACGCCGGCGCCAGCGCCGCTACCAGAAACTGCTGACGTCTCAGTTACGCACCCTGGCCAGAGACAGCCACGACCAGGACGACCCGTTGGCCGACGACGACGCCTGATCGCTTCTGGCAGCGAGCACGCGCCACCCTGCCCCCTCTTCCTCTAAACACCTTCTGGAACGGGGGTGGGGCGAGGACGCGCGAAAACTGCTGGCAGGCTAGGTTTAGTAGCAATAAAATCCCATTGATGCGGCAAAGAGCCCAGTCCGGCAACAATTGGGCGGTGGTTTGCTATGGAGAGGTTTTGAACTAATTATAGTTAATACCAATCGTACACGCGGATAAGATTGCCAGGTTCTCACTGGCGCTGTGCTCCAACAACTTCTCGTCAAGCATACTGCGAAATCGCCGCTTTACCCTGTTTGTCCATAGTATCCGCCACGCCTCTGGCCTCTGCAGTCGAAAGCCCGCGCCATGCACACGCTGATCCTCGAAGACGACGACCTCTATCGCGCCCACCTGCAGATCGCTCTCCAGGGGGCGGGCTTTGAGGTGGTGGCAGCGGCTGGTTTGCAGGATGCGCTCGACGCGCTGTTGCACAACGATTTCAAGCTGCTTCTGCTCGATCTGGTGATCGCGGGGCAGCAATCGCTGAGCGTGGCCCGGGCTGCAGCCTATAACTGCCCGCTGGCCGAAGTGATCCTGCTCACCGGCACCGGGCTCTATCCCCAAGGCGAGTACACCACCGCCTGCCCCAACATCTCGTGGTGTTTGCGCAAACCCGCCCCGATGGCCGATGTCCTGGCCGTGGCCGAGCACTGCCGCCGCCGCATCGAGCCGTTGCACTAGCGCGATACTCTCAACTCTACCGCGATGTCCCAACACAGGCACCGGGCCGATCTGTTCGGGCACGGGCCCTACGCCGTATCGGCGAGCAGACGGTTGAGCGCCCGATGTAAATCCTGCGACTTGAGCGGCTTGCGCAGCACCGGCACGCCGGGATAGGCATCGGTGCGATACCACTCCGAACCATAGCCGGTCGAAAACACAAACGGCACCCCCGCTGCCTGCAAGCGCTCGGCAACGGCCTCGCTGGTCTCGGTCTGAAGGTTGACGTCGAGCATGGCGAAGGTGAGCGGCGTGCGCGCCACTGCGGCCAGCGCATCGGCCACCGTCGAGGCGACGACGACCTGCTCGGCACCGATCTCAAGCAGCAACTGGCGACCACTCATGGCGATCATCAGATTGTCCTCGACGATCAAGCTGATGCCGCTGAGGCGCGCCTCGGCGGCTTTCTCACGTACCAAGACCGGGCTGGGCTGGGACGAATCGTAGAACCCGGTGACACAGCGCGACGGCAGCACGAAATCGGCCTCGACACCCTGAGGCGCAAAGCGCAACACGGCACTGCCCTTCAACTCGAACGGGATCGACTGCTCGATCAGCGTGCGCCCGAGACCGCCGTGGCTCGGCATCGTCACTGCCGGGCCACCGGACTCGCGCCACACCACGCGCAAACCGCCATCGGGCTCAGCCGAAAGCGCCACCGCCACCGTGCCCGCCTCATTGGAAAGCGCGCCGTATTTGACCGAGTTGGTCAGTAGCTCGTGGATCACCAAAGCCAGCGTGGTGAAGGCTTCGGGGATCAGCTTGGCGCCGGTGCCGCCGATGGCCAGACGATCGCGCCCCTCGCGCAGGATCAAGGCGAACTCGGTATAAAGCAGCGAATGCACCGAGACCGAGGACCAGTTTTTGTCGGTGATCATGTCGTGGGCCAGGGCCAGGGCATTGATGCGCCCCATCAAATCGCTGGCAAAACGGCGCGGGCTCAGCGTATCGGGTTTGGACTGCTCGACCAAGCCGCGGATCAGATTGAGGATGTTGCGCACGCGGTGGTTTAGCTCGGCGATCAAGAGGCCCTGGCGCTGGAAGGCGCGCTCGCGTTCTTCGCCCGCGGCACGGTCGGTCAGGCGCAGGACAAGCTGGAGGAGCGAGACGCGCAACGCATCGGCCATGCGCAACTCCGCCTCACTCCAGGCCGGCGCCTTGCCCGAGACGGTCTCGCGCCAGGCCTCGAAGCTCTTGCGGGGCGTCAGGCGAATGCCGTTGGGGCCGAGCGTTGCGGGTTTTTCCGGATTGCCAGCCCAGCGCACGGTCTCGGCAATCTCGCGGCGAAACAGCACCAGATAGTCGCGCACGGTGCGTGAGATCGGAATGGCGAGCACACCGCAGGCGCGCCCGCCCATCTCGGCCGCCTCGGGCAGATACCTGGCGAGGGCGTCGGTGTGGAACAGGCGATCGGCGGGGACGGTGTCGAGGAAGGCGGCGATCTTTTCAAACTCGGAGCGCGTCGGTGTCAGGCCGCGCCCGCGGTATTCGCCCTCGACCCAAAGCGCGATGCCATCGAAGGGGATCACCGAGCGGGCGTGCTCCTCGATCTCCTCGAAGCGCTCGGCCACCGAGACGCCGTCGCGCAGCCCGTCGACTATGCGATCCTGAAAGGCGCGGGCGTTGGCGGACATGGTGCGCTCGGCCTGGCCGATGCGCTGCTCCAGCAGAAGTGAGAACAGCTGGCCGTAAAGCTCGGCCGCACAGCGGCGCGGATAGGCGATGGTGCGCGGCGTGCGGTGGTGGCAGGCGAACAGCCCCCAAAGCCGATCGTTGACGATGATCGAGACCGACATGGAGGCCTGCACGCCCATGTTGCGCAGATACTCCAGATGGATCGGCGAGACCGAGCGCAGGCAGCTCATGGAGAGATCGAGCGCCACCTCGCCGGGGCCGGGCTCGGGCAGGACCGGGCTGAGCGGGGCATCGACATTGGAGATGCTGCGCACTTCGTTGCGCAGATAAAGCGCGCGGGCTTGCTGGGGGATGTCGGAGGCGGGATAGCGCAGGCCGAGGAAGCTGTCGGTGATGCTCGGATCGCAGTCCTCACCCACCACCTCGCCCGAGTCGTCATCATGAAAGCGATAGACCACGACCCGGTCAAAGCCAGTCAGCAGGCGCAGATAGAGCGCGGCGGAGGTGAAGAAGGCACCATCATCGCGGGCACGGCGCAACCAGCGGCTGGCAGCGCGCACGAACGCGATGTGGCGCTTGTAGGGCACGCCCTCGGCAGGCATGGCCTCCAGCACGAAGGTGTCGCCGCTTCGGTGCAATCCGAGATCGAACTCCAGGCCGTTGCCGCAGAGATCGAGGCCGAACTGGCGCTCGACGGTATCGGGTTCGATCAGATTGCCGGCGAGATTGCGCAGCGCATGCACGGCCTCGCGCGCAAACAGTGTCGAGAGCGGCTGGCCGAGCAAGGCTACAGCGCGGGGCGCGTCCTCGCTGGTTTGCGGCGTTACCTGCCCGTCCTCGCTGCCAAACAACATGCCGACACCGCCACCCACATGGCAGATGCGCTCGTTGTCATCGAAGGCGATCAGCACGCCGGTCTGCTGCACCGAGCCGATGATGTGGATCGCCTCGCGGTCGCAACTGCTGAGATCGAGCTTGGCCGCGCCGGGGCTGCCAGGAGGGTCGGGGGCCTTGGGGTCGCTCATCCGCTTTCCCCCATCTCGATGCCGGCGAGGGCGTCGATGAACAGGGCAAAGGTGGCTGTGGCGGCGCTGGCCAGCCCGGCAAAAGCGGCACTGCCTGGATCGACGGCCTTGAGGCGTTGGAGCAGGCGCGGCCAATAGGCGTGGAGGTCGTCCGAGGCCAGATAGCGCCCGGCGGCCTGGACGCGCGGATCGGCGCTCTCGCCCCAGCGCTTGCGCAACACCTTGGCGCCCAGGTGCGAGCCCGCGACCACATAGGCAACCCCGCGCGGATCAGCGCCGTCGAGCGGCGTGCCCGGGATGGCGGCGGGGACGCCGCACCCGAGCGCCTCGAGATCGGCGGCGAGATCATCGGCTAGGCGGGCGGGCAATGCGCCTTCGGGCCAGTGGCGCGCGACATGGTCGAGACAGCAGCAGAGCGCGCGGTGGTGGGCGGCGAGAAACAGTGCGTAATCGGCGGCAGCGGTCAGCGAGAGGCGCCCGAAGGTGGCATCGGTGCGTGCGTGCTCGGCGGCGGTGGCTTCGCGCAGGGCAAAGCGGGTTGCCTGGGCGCTGGCTGGGCGTGTGCTGCGCTTGGGCATGGTGGGGGGCGCAGCCGGTTCTGGGGCGGCTTCTGGACTGACTTCTGGGACAGTAGCATTGGCCGTATTTATAGTCTCCACCTCAAAAGAAGACGCATTTAGAAACGAATTATGGCGGGGCGACGGCGCGGAGCGATCTGACATGGAGCAATTCATTAACATGGCGGCCCCGTTACTTTAATGAGAAATCACAATGAATAGTTAATATCTGAAAACTCTTTTGATAATTCGCTTACCATCGTTACCCAGCAGTCGACCTCCGCCCCGCCGACTACTCCCCAACTGCCCTCAGACGCCCGCTGGAATGGCCGACGGATCGCGCTCGATACGACGCGGGCTGTTGAGTTCGCGCCATTTGGCGTAGGCACTGTGCACCGGCGGAAACGGCGGGCGCGGCACAAAGCGCCCGCGCCCCGGTTTTGGCTGGCTGTTGCGCCCCCAAGCCCAGATCACTTCGCCGCGCGAGAGCGTGTAGCGCGCCTGGGCCGAGACCTCGAAACCCTCCCAGACGCTGTAGTCCAGGATCGAGTGGTGGTTGGCCGCGGAATAGGTGCGGCTGATCTTGGGATCCCAGACCACCACATCGGCATCCGCACCCTCGATCAGCGCGCCCTTCTTGGGGTAGATGTTGAGGATCTTGGCGATGTTGGTGGAGGTCAGCGCCACAAACTCGCTCGGCGTCAGCCGCCCGGTCTCGACCCCGTGGGTCCAGAGGACGGCGAGGCGCTCTTCGAGGCCGTGCGAGCCGTTGGGGATCTTGGTGAAATCACCCACCCCCATGCGCTTTTGCTCAGACGAGAACGCACAGTGATCGGTGGCGACCACCTGAAGCGAGCCCGCCTGTAGTCCCGCCCAGAGCCCGTCCTGATGCTCGCGCCCGCGGAAGGGGGGCGACATCACGCGGCGCGCGGCATAGTCCCAATCGGGGTTGGCGTAGACGTTGTCGTCGAGGACGAGATACTGCACCAAGGGCTCGCCGTAGACGCGCATGCCCTTTTGGCGCGCACGCCGGATGGCCTCATGGGCCTGCTCGCAGGAGACATGGACCACATAGAGCGGCACATTGGCCGCATCGGCGATCATGATGGCGCGGTTGGCGGCCTCGCCCTCGACTTCGGGCGGGCGCGAATAGGAATGGCCCTCGGGGCCGGTGACACCCTTTTCCAGATAAAGCTGCTGGAGATCGGCGACGATATCGCCGTTCTCGGCATGGACCATGGGCAGCGCGCCAAGCG
>JBCDHK010000041.1:0-16278 GCA_038750185.1 Pseudomonadota bacterium | reverse complement strand
TCGCGGCACAACCTCACTCCGAATGCCTGGGTTGGGTCTGTGTCCCGTCCCGATCATGTGACCGCGTCCGTCAAGCGACACAGGGGGCGAGCTTACTGTCGCCTGCGCCGCGCATTGCGGCGTGTTGGCCGAGCTGCACCAGCCAAGGGTCTTGCGGCGAATACCGGCAAGACACCCTCGGCCGAGCTTGGTACTCTTTTGCGCGCGCAACTCCAACATCGCCTCGCGCATCAAGCCTCCTGGAGGTCCTTGAGCTGCTTCCTGTCGTGCTGGCGACCATCGAGTGGGTTGGCCTTCAGGGCGTTCTCCATGGCCTTGCGCGCGCTCTCGATCCAGCCCTTGATCTCAGAGGGAGCCAGATCACAGCCCCGTCTCGCCGTCGCCACCGTCTCGCTCATCGCTATCTCATCTCCATTGTAGCATGAGCAAACTTCCAGTGGGTCGACACACCTATGGCGACGCTCTGGTCTAAGATGCAATCCGGCAGGCCCGGCCCCCGCGGTCGCCACCCAAGATCGTGATGCTGCCGAGTGCGCCATTGATCCCGGCGCCGGGCACGCCCCACGGTGGCAGTGCGCGCGGGGCGCTTGAGTGGCTTGCACGCAGTGCAACTTGGTATCAGTCTGTTCGGGCATCGCTCTGGGCGGCGTCTGCATCCAACTGATCCAGGCCATGGCCTATGCAACACTTGATCAAAGACACAAAAACGATCCTCGCAGAGCTCGTGGCGTTTCCGACAGTGTCGGGGAGTGCGACAACAGAGATTGAGGAATTCATTGCCATGCGGATTGGCGCCGCCGCTGCTGAGAGGATCGAAGCCGCAAGATCAGGGGTTGAACAGCGCAACCTCTTATTCCGCTTTGGCCCCGATGCCCCTGGCGCCATCGTGTTGAGTGGGCATACCGATGTCGTGCCTGTGGCGGATCAGGCATGGTCGCACCCGCCATTCGAGATGGTCGAGACTGCGGGCCGTCTCTATGGGCGCGGGACGTGTGACATGAAAGGCTTTCTCGCCTGCATGCTCGCAATCCTCCCCATCCTCGCGACGGCGCCTTTGAAGCGCCCGATATGGTTTGCTTTCACCTGTGATGAAGAGCCGGGATGCCTGGGGCTTCCCGACTTGCTCAAGGTGCTCGGTGCGCGGTCAATCGCTGTGGAGGCAGTGATCGTCGGCGAGCCTTCCTCCATGGATGTTATCGACAGACACAAGGGCGCATTCGTGGAGA
Organism: Pseudomonadota bacterium; assembly: GCA_038750185.1. Lineage (GTDB taxonomy): Bacteria > Pseudomonadota > Alphaproteobacteria > Rhodobacterales > Rhodobacteraceae > Thermohalobaculum. The sequence goes on along the minus strand of JBCDHK010000041.1, from coordinate 15,052 downwards.
CGGTCACCTTTCACGGCGTATCGGCGCATTCAAGCGTTCCCTGGCTTGGCGTCAGTGCAAACGAGTATGCAACGCGGTTTCTGGGGGCTTTGTTGGACCGGAAGGAGCGCTACAAAGCCTCAGCGCCACAGGGTAATCTCAACGATGCGATTACGCTCAACCTGGCGCAAATCTCAGGCGGGACAGCGCACAACATCGTCGCCGATCGCTGCGAGGTGATGTGGTCGCTCAGATGCCCAGCCCATGTCGATCCGGGGCCGGTCGTAGAAGATCTGCGCGCGCTCTACCCAGAGCTGGAAAGATCGATGCAAGCAGAACACCCGCACGCCCAGGTGCGTTGGAACACCGATTTCGACGTCCCGCCGTTGGCGCCCGATGAGAGCAGCCCCGCTGTCGCCTTGGGGCTGCATCTTACGGGGCGCAACGCCGCGCGTTCTGTGAACTATGGGACAGAGGCGGGGCTGTATCAATCAGCCGGCTATCCGACGATCGTGTGTGGGCCTGGGTCCATCGAGCAGGCGCACAAACCGGATGAGTTTATCGAAATCGCGCAACTCGAAGAGTGCCTCACCTTCTTTCAACGCCTGATCGACCACCAGTGTCGCTAGAGCGTATTGCGACCATTCTGGTTCGCCAATGCGCTCTCAATCACGGAGTTTGGCGATTGCCTCGACTTCGACCAACGCGCCGAGCGGCAGGGCGGCAACGCCAACGCAAGACCGCGCCGGGGTATGCTCTCCAAAGGCTGAGGCATATGCTGCGTTTACCACCGGATAGTCGGACATATCGGTTATGAACAGCGTCGTTTTCACGACGCGGTCCAGGCCCGACCCCGCTTGATCGAGAACCGTTGCCAGGTTTTTCAGCGCCTGCTCGGCCTGGGCTGCGACATCGTCGGAAACCAGCGTGGTATCGGCATCAAGGCTCTCCCAAAAGCGCGTGATATCGTTTCAAGCCGATGTTCGATCCGCAGGCCAAAAGGCCCACACGCCGCCCGGCCAGACGCTGGCCAAGCGGGCCGATCAGGGCCGCAAGGCTGGCAGCACACGCAGGTTCGGCAACGATGCGCAGCGTGTCCTGCAAGTGGCGCATGCTGGCCCGTAGCGCCTCATCGGATACCGTGACGACCTCGTCAACACAGGCCCGCGCCAGGCCAAAGGAATAGGGCATCGCAAGGGGCGAGGCCAGACTGTCGGCGATCGTGTTCAGTCCGTCCAGGGCGATGGGTTCTCCCGCTGCCAGGCTCCGTTGCATCGAATTCGCACCCTCAGGTTCCACGCCAAAGACCAGGGCCTCGGGACGGGCAAGCTTGATGGCAGCAGCCATGCCGCTGATCAGGCCACCGCCGCCGACTGGAACCACAAAAGCATCGAGATCCGGGCATTGCTCCACGTATTCCGCCCCAAGCGTCGCCGATCCGAGCGACATGTGTTCGCCCTCGAACGGGTGCATCATCAGGCGATCTTCGGTGTCGACCCAGGCTTGCATCTGGGCAAAGGCGTGCTTGATGTCATCGCACAAAACGACTTCGGCGCCGGCCTGGCGGCAGGCCTCGATCCGCAAAGGATCCGCCGATTGGGGAATGGCGATTTTCGCAGAGACCCCTTTCGCCGCCGCGGCCCAAGACACCGCCATCGCATGATTGCCACCGCTGGCCGCCGCAACGCCTGCCGCCTGCGCCGCAGGGTCCATCCCGGCGATGCCAAGAAAAGCCCCGCGTGCTTTGAAAGAGCCGCTTTGTTGGAAAAGTTCCAGCTTGAGGGTTGCTTCAATCCCCTCTGGCAGCACGGTTTGCCATCGCGCGCTGCTGAGCGCTAACACGGGCGTTTTCAAAAGCGTGCTTGCCACCGCTCTGCGCGCGCTTTCGATTTCTGCGTTGCTGAGCATGAGATGCGTCTCCTCCCTGACCCCTTGACGCGCTTGGTAGCGCCGCTCGGTGGTGGAGCGCCAGCCCTTCCACGTGCTGCCGATCCCCTCAACGCCGCCAAGGGCGAAGAAGGCCTGGCCCACGCCGCCTTTCCATCGTCCCAACGCTGTACAGTGCCGCCTGAGCGGCTAGGTTGGTCCGCGCAAACCACGAGGGGGAACGCCTGCCATGTCGCCGCCAATGTCCAACGGTTCTGCGCCGGTGGGGGGCTATCCTTTGCGCCCTCTTGGGCGTTGCGTGCCGCTGGTGACGGCGGCGGAGGGTTTTCCGGCCATGGAGCGCCTGATCGAGAGCGCGACTGCCGAGATCGCCATGGGCTTTCGCGTCTTCGACCCTGAGACGCGGTTGCGCGCCAGCACGATAGGCCAAAGCACGGCGGGCCAGACCTGGGCCGATCTGCTGGCGGCCAAGCACCGCGAGGGCGTGGCGATCCGCATCGCCTTGTCCGATTTCGACGCCCTCGGCGCACCGGCCCTGCATGAAGCGACCTGGCGCAGCCTGCGCCGCCTCGCCACCCTCGCCACGCCCGGGGGAGCGCCTTTTGAGGTGATGGCCGCACTGCATCCGGCGCGGGCGGGGCCGCTGGTCGGGCGCGCGCTTTGGCCTGCAGCGGCGCTCGCGCTGGAGCGCCAACGCCGCGCCCTCAACGCCCTCGATCCTAAGACGCGGCGGGCGCGCTTTCTCGACCGACCCGGGCTCTGGCGCCATCTGCGCTTGCGGGCCAATGGGCGCTTGGTCTGGCGGATGGGCGTGGCGGCGCGGCTGCACCCGGTCACCCACCACCACAAGGTGCTGGTGGTCGATGGTGCACGGGCCGTCCTCGGCGGCCTCGACATCGACGAGCGCCGCTTTGACGACCCCGGCCATCGCCGTCCGGCCGAAGAGACCTGGCACGACGTCTCGGTGCTGGTCGATGGTCCGGTGGCCGCCGACATCGCCGATTTCCTGGCTGCGCGCTGGAATGCCAGTCAAAGCGCCGTGGCGCGCCGTCTCAAGCGCCTACACGCTGTCGCGCCCGCCGGTGCCGCGCCCTTGCCTCCGGTGCCGACGCTTTGGCAGCGCTCAAGCCTGGCGCCAGCCCACGCCACAGATAGCGGCATCCGATTGTTGCGCACCCTGTCGAGCCACCGCCGCGCCGGCCTTGGCCCGCGGGTGCGCGTGCGCGAGTTCGAGCACGCCTACAGCACCGCCATCGCGCGGGCTGAGACGCTGATCTATATCGAGACCCAGTTCTTTCGCAGCCAAGCCATCGCCGAGGCACTGGCCGAGGCGGCTGCGCGCCGCCCGGGGCTTGGCTTGATCCTGGTATTGCCCGCCGTGCCCGAGGCGGTGGCCTTTGAGGGCAAGACCGGTCTGGCCGAGCGCCTTGGCGCCCACCTCGAAGCCACCTGCCTTGAGCGTATCGCACAGGCCTTTGGCGCGCGCTGTGCGTTGCTCAGCCCCGTGCGTCCTGTCCCCGTGCGTCCTGTCCCTGGGCCGGCGCAAGAGGCCAGCCTGCATGGGGCCGAGATCGTCTATGTTCATGCCAAGCTGATGATCGTCGACCGCACACTCGCCATCGTCGGCTCGGCCAATCTCAACGGACGCAGTCTGCGCTGGGACACCGAGGCGGGCGTTCTGGTTGAGGACGCGCCAGCCGTGCGCCGTCTCGAACAGGCCATGCTCGCGCATTGGCATGCGGGCGGGCAGGCGCTGGGGCTGGAGCTTGGCGCGGGGGCTGCTGCGCGCTGGCGTGCCTTGGCCGAGGCCACCGCGGCCCAGCCTCCTGCCGCAAGGCAAGGGTTTCTGGTGCCCTATGATGTCAGCCCGGCGCGCGCGCTCGGCCATCCCGTGCCCGGTATTCCCGATGAGCTAGTCTGAGACGCCGCCACGCGGCCAGACCGGCACCGCAAGCGCTGCATGAAACCACTCGATGAGGCCGACCATGGTATGCACAGGCAGCCCTGTGGCGCGCTGCACGGCGGCGGCATAGGGCGCCATGTTGGTGCACTCGAACACCAGCGCTCCCACGTCGGGGCGCGCTGCAAGGCGCTGGGCGGCGGCGACCATCTCGGCCTCGGCGGCGGCCATGTCGAGGTGGGGGCCGTCGCCCAGGATCGGCCCGGCCAGCGCACCGCCTGCGGGCACCCCCTCAATGGGCGTGTCGGGGCGCGCGCCGGCGGCTGCCAGATGGGCGGGGGTGAGAGACCCGGGCGCGATGGTCAGCACGCCTGCGCGCTGTCCTGGTGGCAAGAGACGCTCCGCGAGCGCCACCTGCAGGAGCGACGAACTGAGCACCGGCACGCCCGCTGCCTCAGCCAGCGCCTCCTGGTGGAGCGCGAGAAAGCCGCAATTGGCGACGATGCCGCGCGCACCCTCCGCCACCAACTCCCGCGCCGCCGCGCAAAAGGCTGGCACCAGCGCTTCGGCGCGGGTGTGGACCACCGTCTCGGCCCGCGCGCCGGCCACGACACGCAGGCACACCGGAAAGCGCCAGGTGAGCGGATTGCCCACGTCTCCCGGCGGGCGCGGAAACCGCGTCTCCAGCATGAGAATGCCGATGACAGCCTCCGCCACAGCAGCCTCCTGGCCGACCGGACCCGCCATGCGCCTCTCCCCCGATCTCCTCCCGAGTGCCTGCCACGCTTGACAGGGTGTGCCCGCCGCTTCAGCGTGAGGTCAGTTAACAGCGCCGCCCACCCTCGACAACGGAGAACCCCGATGGTCCGCCTCCTCGCCAGTGTTGCCCTACTTGGCTTCGTCCTGCCCGCCCAAGCCGAGACCTGGGACATGCCCATGGCCTATGCCGATGGCAACTACCACACCCAAAACGGCAAGCTCTTCGCCGAGGCCGTGACGCTTTGCACGGGCGGCGCGTTGGAGATCGTCGTCCACGGCGGCGGCTCGCTCTATGGCGGGGGCGAGATCAAGCGTGCCGTCCAGACCGGACAGGCGCCCATCGGCGAGCGTCTGCTCTCGGCGCATCAAAACGAGAGCCCGATCTTCGGCGTCGATAGTGTGCCGTTCCTGGCGACGTCTTTTGAGGCCTCGGATAAGCTGGCTGCGGCTGCGCGCCCGGCCATTGAGGAGGTCTTGGCCGAGCAGAACCTAAAACTGCTCTACTCGGTGCCCTGGCCGCCGCAGGGGCTCTATTTCGCCAAGCCGATCGAGGGCGTGGGCGATATGGCGGGCACCAAGTTCCGCGCCTACAACGCTGCCACGGCGCGTCTGGCCGAATTGGCCGAGATGCAGCCGGTTCAGATCGAGGCGGCGGAGCTCTCGCAAGCGCTGGCGACGGGCGTGGCCGAGGCGTTCATCTCGTCGGGCTCGACCGGCTATGATCGCAAGGTGTGGGAGCAGATGACCCACTTCTACGACACTCAAGCCTGGCTGCCGCGCAACTATGTGTTCGTCAATCTTCAGGCTTACGAGGCGGCGTCCGACCGGGTGAAGGGCTGTCTCGACTCAGCGGCGCTGCTCGCCCAAGTGGCTGGGACGACCCGCGCACGCGAGCTGACCGACTTCTACCTCTCCCAACTCGCCGCCAACGGCATGACCGTGACCGGCCCCTCCGAGGCGCTCAAAGCCGATCTGGCCGGCATCGGCGAGACCATGGCCACCGAGTGGCAGGAGGTCGCGGGCGAGGCGGGCGCCTCGATCCTGGAGGCTTTTGCCAAGTAAGGGCCGCAGAGGGGGCGGAGCGATGATGCGTGCGGCGAAGACCGGCGGGCGCCCATGACGGGGGCGAGAACGGGGCTGCGCCGCGCCCTCGATGCGCTCTATCTGGCCGGCGGCATTGTGGCTGCCGGGTTTCTCCTGGCCATGCTCGGTGTGATCGTGGCGCAGATGGCGGCGCGTTGGTTTGCGTTTTCCTTTCCCGGCTCTGCCGCCTATGCGGGCTACTGCATGGCCGCAGCCTCGTTTCTCGCGCTGCCCTATGCGCTCAACGCCGGCGCGCACATCCGTGTCGGTCTGTTCCTCACCGCGCTCGGACGCCACCGCCGCTGGGGCGAGTTATGGTGTCTGGCCATCGGCGCAGGCCTTGCCACCTACTTCGCCTGGTACGCCGTGCGGGGCGTGCGGTTTTCGCTCCAGTTCAACGACATCAGCCAGGACCAGGACGCCACGCCGCTCTGGATCCCGCAATCGGCCATGGTGGTGGGCACCATCCTGCTGGCCATTTGCCTCTGGGACAACCTGATCCGCTTAGCGCTTACCGGACGCGACAACATCGCCCCCGAGCAACTGCCCGAGACCATCGCCACGTCCGAAGAGCCCCGCCATGGATGAACTCTCGCTCGCTGCCCTCTTCGTCTTCGTGCTGTTTCTCTTGCTCGGCACCGGGGTCTGGGTGGCGCTGGCGCTGATCGGCGTCGCCGTGGTGGGCATGGAACTCTTCACCTCGCGCCCTGCGGGTGACGCCATGGTGACCACGATCTGGGCGATGTCCTCGTCCTGGACGCTGACTGCGCTGCCGCTCTTCATCTGGATGGGCGAGATCCTGTTTCGCACCCGCCTCTCGGAGGACATGTTCAAGGGCCTCGCGCCGTGGATGGGGCGGCTGCCGGGGGGCTTGCTCCACACCAACATCGTCGGCTGCACGGTGTTTGCCGCCGTCTCGGGCTCCTCGGCGGCAACGCTCACGACTGTCGGTAAAATGTCGATCCCGGAGCTGCGCCGCCGCGGCTACCCTGAGCGCATGAGTGTGGGCACGCTGGCGGGGGCGGCCACGCTTGGGCTGATGATCCCGCCGTCGCTGACGCTGATCGTCTACGGCGTGACCATTAACGAATCGATCACCAAGCTGTTCATGGCCGGCGTCCTGCCGGGTCTGACGCTGGCCGCCCTCTTCATGGGCTATGTCGTCGCTTGGCATTACCTGGCGCCCGGCCAGCGCCCCGAAGCCGAACCCGCCACCAGCCTCGGCGAGCGTCTGGCCGCCTCACGGTTTCTGCTGCCGGTGCTGGCGCTGATCGCCTTGGTGATCGGCTCGATGTATCTGGGCTTTGCCACTGCCACCGAGGCCGCAGCCTTTGGTGTCATCGGCGCGCTGGCCCTGGCGGCAGCGCAGGGCTCGCTCACCCGCAAGAGCTTTGCCGAGAGCCTAATGGGCGCGGTGCGCACCTCGGCCATGGTGGCCTTTATCCTGATGGGCGCGGCGTTTCTCTCGCTCTCCATGGGCTTTACCGGGCTGCCGCGCGCGCTCGCCGGCTATATCGCCTCGCTGGAGTTGTCGCCCTTCCTGCTGATTGTGGCGCTCACGGTCTTCTATGTCGTCATCGGCTGCTTTCTCGACGGTATCTCCTCGGTGGTGCTGACCATGGCCGTGGTCCAGCCCATGGTCGATGTGCCCGCCTTTCGCGAGCTGGGCTTCGACATGATCTGGTTCGGCATCTTCGTCGTCGTCGTGGTCGAGATGGCGCAGATCACGCCGCCCATCGGCTTTAATCTGTTCGTCATGCAAGGGCTCACCGGACACGGCATGGGCTATGTGGCGCGCGCGGCCTTTCCGATGTTTCTCATCATGGTGGCCATGGTCGGCGTTCTCGTGGTGCTGCCCGATCTGGCGACATGGCTGCCCGAGACCATGCGCGCGCGCCCTGGCCCTTGAGGGCAGAGAACGCCATGCTGAAACTGGCCTGGACCGCCGCCGGCTGGCTCGCCTTTGCGCTTGGCGCACTCGGGGCAGTGCTGCCGCTCCTGCCGACGGTGCCCTTCATGCTGCTGGCGGCGTTTTGCTTTGCCCGCGGCTCGGCGCGGTTTCATGCGTGGCTGCTCGGCCATCCCCGCTTTGGGCCTGCGATCCGGCGCTGGCAGGCGCAGGGCGCCATCGCCCGCCCGGCCAAGCGCCTGGCCATTGTGGCCATGGCGGCGAGCCTGGGGCTGTCGGTACTGTTGAGCGCACCCTTGGCGGTACTTGGCGTACAGGCTGCGGTGTTGGCCGCCGTGGCCGCGTTTATCCTGACCCGCCCCGAAGGTCGCCCCGAAGATCTGGCCGATCAGGTATCGAGCAAGCCACGCAACTCGTAGAGCAGATCGAGGGCTGCCCGCGGTGTGAGATCGTCCGGAGCGATCTCCCTCAGCCGCGCCTCCACTGCCGAAGGCGCACTGGGCGCCGGCGCCGCCTTGGGCCGCACCGCCGAGAACAATGGCAGATCGTCGAGCGCACCGCCGATCCCCGCGGGCGCCTCACTGGGTGCGGCCTGATCGCCCGCCTCCAGATGGGCCAAAATGGCATCGGCGCGCGCAACCACCGCCGCGGGCAAACCGGCCAACCGCGCGACCTGGACGCCGTAGGAGCGGTCCGCCGTGCCGGGGCGGATCTCGTGGAGAAAAATGACCTCACCCTGCCACTCGCGCACCGCGACGCTGGCGTTCTCGACGTGGGTCAAGCGCCCGGCGAGGGCGGTCAGTTCATGGTAGTGGGTGGCAAAGAGCGCGCGCGCCTGGTTGATCTCGTGCAGGTGCTCCAGGGTGGCCCAAGCGATGGCGAGGCCGTCGTAGGTGGCGGTGCCGCGGCCGATCTCATCGAGGATAATCAGCGCATTGGGACCGGCTTGGTTGAGGATGGCGGCGGTCTCGACCATCTCGACCATGAAGGTCGAGCGCCCCCGCGCCAGATCGTCCGCTGCACCCACGCGCGAGAACAGCCGATCGACCACCCCGATCTCGGCGCGAGTGGCAGGGACGTAGAGCCCAGCTTGGGCGAGGACGGCAATCAGGGCGTTCTGGCGCAGATAGGTCGATTTGCCGGCCATGTTGGGCCCGGTCAGCAGGCGGATCGGCGCGGCGCCGCTGGGCTCAGCGCTGAGATCGCAATCGTTGGGGATGAAGGGCGCGCCGCCTTGGGCCGCCAGCGCACGCTCGACCACCGGATGGCGCCCGCCTTCAATGGCAAAGGCCCGCCCCGGCCCGACTTCTGGGCGCGTCCAGCCCTCGCGTTGGGCCAGCATCGCTCCGGCAGCGGCGACATCAAGGGCGGCCAGCGCCCGCGCAGTAGCGCCAATGGCGGCCTTCTCGGTGAGGACGGCGGCGCTGAGCGCCTCGAACAAGCGGCGCTCGATCTCCAAGGCGCGCGCGCCGGCGTTGACGATCTGGCTCTCAATTTCGCTCAATCGCACCGTGGTAAAGCGCACCGCATTGGCCAGGGTCTGGCGGTGGATGAACTGCGTCGAGAGTGGCTCAGCCAGCATCTTTTGCGCGTGGATCGCCGTGGTCTCGATGAAATAGCCGAGCACGTTGTTGTGGCGGATCTTCAGCGAGGCGATGCCGGTGGTCTCGGCATACTCGGCTTGCAGCGCGGCGATGACGCTGCGGCTGTCGGCACTGAGCTGGCGTGCGGCATCGAGATCGGGATCGACGCCTGCACCAATGGCGCCGCCGTCACGCAATTGGGCCGGGGGTTCGGCGACCAGCGTCTCGTCGAGGTGGAGGGCGAGGGCTTCGTGGCCGCTCAGCGCCGTGCGGATCTCGGCCAAGGCTTCGGGCAGATCGGGGGCCTCCAGCAGCCCCGCCAAATCGCCTGCGGCCAGGAGGCCGGTGCGGATCGCGCCCAGATCGCGCGGCGTGGCGCGGTCGAGGGCGAGGCGGGTCAGGGCGCGCTCGATCTCGGGGGTTTTGGCCAGCCGCGCGCGGATGGCCTCGCGCAGCGCTGGGGTGTCGAGGAAATGGGCCAGCCCATCGTGGCGCGCGGCAATGGCGGTGGTGTCGGTCAGCGGCGCGCCGAGACGGCTCTCCAAGAGGCGCGCGCCGGCGCCGGTTAGCGTCAAGTCGATACAGGCAAGGAGCGAGCCGGCGCGTTGGCCCGAAAGCGAGCGCGTCAGTTCCAGATTGGCGCGGGTCGCGGCGTCGATGGCCATGGCGGCACCGGCGCGCTCGGCCTGGGGGGGCTTCAGGACGGCGAGGGTAGTCTTTTGGGTGAGTTCGACGTAATCGGCGAGCGCGCCGAGGGCGGCGGTCTCGGCGCGCGAGAATGCGCCAAACGCCTCCAAGGAGGCGACCTTGTAGAGCGCCAGCAGACGGGCCTCTGCCGCGGTCGAATCGAAACTGGCCGCGCCGAGGGGTGTGAGCACGGCACCAGCCTCCTCGATCTGGGCGGTGAGCGCCGTGTCCTCGAAGGCCTCATCGCGCACCAAAACCTCGCGAGGGGCAAGGCGCGCCAGAAGCGGCGAGAGCCCAGCCCGCGCCACCACCGACACCCGCAGATCGCCGGTCGAGACATCGGCCCAGGCCAGTGCGCCCTCGCCGCGCACCTCGGCGAAGGCTGCGAGGTGGTTGTGGGCGCGGGCCTCCAGGAGCGTGTCCTCAGTGAGCGTGCCGGGCGTGACAAGGCGCACCACCTCGCGGCGCACCACCGCTTTGTGGCCACGCTTCTTGGCCTCGGCGGGGTCTTCGGTCTGCTCGCAGATGGCGACGCGAAAGCCCTTACGAATGAGGCTCAGCAGATAACTCTCGTGGGAATGGACGGGCACGCCGCACATCGGGATGTCCTCGCCCTGGTGCTGGCCGCGTTTGGTGAGGGCGATATCGAGGGCGGCGGCAGCGGCGGCGGCATCCTCGAAAAACAGCTCGTAGAAATCGCCCATGCGGTAGAAGAGCAGCGCCTCGCGGTACTCGGCCTTGATGGCGAGGTACTGCGCCATCATCGGGGTGGTGGCGCTGGATTTGGTGGCGGTGCTCAGTTGGCCGTCCATGGGCTCTCCCCTGCCAGTCCCCTATGGGCTAGCACGGGTGGGGCGGGCGTGAAACGGGGTGCTCAGCCGCTGGGAGCCTCGGTGGCATCGGGTGTCGCCGCACGGGCACGCTTGGCCAGCGCGACCAGGCGCGGGCGTAGCTCCTCGGCCGAAGTGAGGGGCTTGTCGAACCAAAGCCGCGCGGTGGCGTCTGCGGCCACCATATCGAGCCCCTCGGCATCGAAGCTCGCCATCTGCCAAGCGGCCTCGGGCGCACCGGCCATGGCGGCGTAGAGCTGGATCGCATCGAGGTGGTCGTCGTTCATGTGCTCGACGGCGCCGGCTTCGATCTCGGCCAGGCCCTCGGCGGCGGCCACGGCCAGATCGCTGGCCTCCAGGTGGTAGGCGCGGCCATAACCGCCGATCAGTTGGACGCGCTCGATGTGCAGGCGCCAAAAGGCGAAATCGGTGAACTCGGCATAGAGCGCGGCCTTGGGGTGGCGCGCGAGAAACCGCCGGCGTGTGGGCGCATCCGCCTCGCGGGGCAGACGCTCGGCCCGCCCGATCGCGGTGAGGCGCGAGTGGGCCAGGGGATCGCCCTTGCCGACGCTGCCCAGCATGAGCGAGGTGCGCGCATCGGCCTCCAAGGCCGCGAAATGGGGCGAGAGTTGCGAGATCAGAAAGACCGGCGCGCCGTCGGCTTCGGTCGCGATACTCACCCGGCTGGCCAGCGGCACGCCCGAGCCCGGCTCCAGCGTGGCAAGCGCGCCGTGGCGCTCGGTGCGGATGAGCGTCTTGGCGAGGCGGCGTGCCGCGTCGTCGACGGGTTGGAACACATCCTTTTCGGCCATGCCTGCCTCCGGTGGTGCGTTTCGGTCTCAAGACAGCTAGCCGCTCCCACGCGGTTTATCCAGCGCCGGCAAGCCCAGACCCAACTTCTGCTTGTATTTTCAACACCCCCCCGGCAGACTTTGTCGCAGGGCGCACGCGCCTCGACCGGGACCACCCAAGAGCCCCGGCAAGCCCCACGACGGGCTGCAACGACACAGGGAGGAATTTTTCCATGGCTTCCATGACGACGCGCATGGTGCGCGCACTCGCACTCACCTTGGCCTCTGCCCTTGCGCTGGCCGCCCCCGCCTCGGCCCAGACGGTGCTGAAGTGGGCGCATGTCTACGAGACCGCCTCGAACTACCACACCTGGGCCGAATGGGCCGGCCAGGAGCTGGCCAAGCGCTCGGACGGGCGGCTCTCCATCGAGGTGTTTCCCGCCTCTTCGCTGGGTAAGGAGGTCGATATCAACGAGGGGCTGACGCTCGGCACCGTGGATATCATCTATACCGGCCAGCTCTTCGCCGGGCGCTCGTTCGGCCCCATCGCCATCGGCGGCTCGCCGTTCATGTTTCGCGATCTCGACCACTGGAAGGCGTTTCGCGACAGCGCTCTGTTTGCCGAACTGGCCGCGGGCTACCGCGACGCCACCGGCCATGATGTGATCACGCTGACCTATTACGGGCGCCGCCACGTCACCTCCAACAAGCCGGTCCTGGCGCCAGGCGATATGGAGGGGCTCAAGATCCGCGTGCCCAATGCGCCGCTTTATAAGATGTTCCCCGAGGCCGTCGGCGCCAATCCGACGCCGATGGCCTTTGCCGAGGTCTATCTGGCGCTCCAGCAAAAGGTGGTCGACGCCCAGGAAAACCCGCTGCCCACGATCCAGTTCAAGAAGTTCTACGAGGTCCAGGAGCATATCAACCTCACGGGCCACATCACCGATGCGCTGATGACCATCGTCTCGGGCAATACGCTGGCCTCGCTCTCGGACGCTGATCGGGCGCTGTTGATCGAGGTGCTGGCCGAGGCGGCGGAGAACTGCACCAACGAGATCGTCCAGGCCGAGGAGGACTTGGTCGGCTGGTTCCGCAGCCAGGGCGTCAACGTCAACGAGGTTGACCGCACGCCCTTCCGAGAGGCGGTGATGCCGCTGCACAACGGCCCCGCCGCCACCTGGGACCGCGCCGTCTACGACCGCCTACAAGCGATCCAGTGAGCCGGCCATGGCCGTGTCCGATGATGAGGAGGGCCGGGCGGATGTCCCGGCCACCCCGGCCCCTGGCCACCCCGGCGACACCCTGGAAGACGTCGATCTGAGCGATGCCCGCTGGCTCGACGCCCTGCCCATCGTGGTGTTCTGGGTGCTGGCGGGGGTGGTGTTTCTGCAATTCTTCTCGCGCTATGTGCTCAACGATTCCATCGGCTGGACCGAGGAGATCGCCCGCTACCTGCTGATCTGCACCGCCTTCACCGGCGCCGTGATCGCGGTGCGCAAGGACAGCCACATCGTGGTCGAGTTCTTCTATCGCTATTTGCCGAGGCCCGCGCGGCGCGTGCTCTCGGGTGCGGTCGACCTCGCCAAGGTCGCCTTCTTTGGTTATGCCACCTGGCTCACCATCGAACTGGCCGGGCGCACGCGCCAGAAGATGGCCTCCATCGAGGTCTCCAAGGCGGTGCTCTACTGGCTGGTGGCGGTCTGTTTCGCCGCCATGACGCTCTATGCCGCGCGGCTCGCCTGGGAGCGTCTTCGCGGCGACGGCGGGCCTTTGGTGCGTGGCCCCGACCCGGAGGAAACCGACTGATGCTCTGGCTGTTGTTTGCGCTGATCTTCGCCTTTCTCGTCGTCGGTGTGCCGGTGGCGATCTCGCTGTCTGCCGCCTCGCTGATCTTCATCGTGGTGACGGGGCAGGTGCCCGAACTCGTCGTCATCCACCGCATGGTCAACGGCGTCGACAGCTTCCCGCTGCTCGCGGTGCCGTTCTTCATCCTGGCCGGCAATCTGATGAACACCGCCGGCATTACCGAGCGCATCTTTGCCTTTGCGCGCGCGGGCGTCGGCTGGCTGAGGGGCGGGCTCGGCCACGTCAACGTCGGCGCCAGCGTGATCTTTGCCGGCATGTCGGGGGCGGCGGTGGCCGATGCGGGCGGGCTTGGCACCATCGAGATCAAGGCGATGCGCGACGGAGGCTACGATGCCGATTTCTCCGTCGGCGTCACTGCGGCCTCCTCGACCATAGGGCCGATCATTCCGCCGTCCTTGCCCATGGTGATCTACGGCGTGGTCGCCTCGGCCTCCATCGGACAACTCTTTGCAGCCGGGTTCATCCCGGGGCTTTTGATGGCGCTTTCGCTCATGGCCATGGTGGCGTGGTATGCGCGCAAACGCGGCTATCCGCGCGATGCCCGCTTCTCGCTGCGCGCGCTCGGACAGAGCTTTGCCAGCGCCTTTCTCTCGCTCATGACCCCGATCATCATCGTGGGCGGCATTCTGGCCGGGGTCTTCACGCCCACCGAGGCCGCCATCGCGGCTTCTGCCTATGCGCTGGCGCTCGGCTCGGTGGTCTATCGCACGCTGACGCTGCGCCGCCTTATCCGGGTCAGCCTCGACACCATCGAGACTACTTCCATCGTGCTGTTCATCGTGGCCGGCGCCTCGATCTTTGCCTGGCTGTTGACCTCCAACCGCGTCACCGAGCAATTCGCCACGCTGATCCTGACCGCCACCGACAATCCGGTGCTGATCCTGCTGCTCATCAACGCCATCCTGATCATCGTCGGCTGCTTCATGGAGACCATCGCCGCCATCACCATCCTGACCCCGGTATTGCTGCCGATCATGGTCAAGATCGGCATCGATCCGGTGCATTTCGGGGTCATCATGGTGCTCAATCTGATGATCGGACTGCTCACACCGCCGGTGGGCATGGTGCTCTATGTGCTCTCGCGGGTCTCGCAGGTGCCGTTTGAGCGCTGCGTTGCGGCAACGGTGCCGTTTCTGATACCACTGGTGGCGGTGCTCGTGCTGGTCACCTTCGTGCCCGCCGTTTCCATGTGGCTACCGACGCTCCTCTATCGCTAAGGACCGCGCATGCAGGCTTTCGTCCGTCTCGACCCGGCTGACAATGTCGTCACGCTGACCCGCCCGGCTGAGGCGGGCCAGTCCATCGCGGGCGTCACCGCGCGCACGCTGGTGCCGCGCGGCCACAAGATCGCCACTGAAGCCATCGCCGAGGGCGCGCCGGTGCGCAAATACGCCCAAGTGATCGGCTATGCGGCTGAGGCGATCGCGCCCGGCGCCCACGTCCACACCCACAACCTGCGCTTTGCCGACACGGCCGAGGCTTACGCCTTTGCCACCGACTTGCGCGTGGCTCCGCCTGCCGCCCGGCGCGACACCTTCCAGGGCTTTCGCCGCGAGAACGGCAGTGTCGGCACGCGCAACCGCATCGCGGTGCTGACCTCGGTCAACTGCTCAGCCACCGCCGCCCGGCGCATCGCTGCGGCCTTTGGGCCCGACGCGCTCGCTCCCTATCCCAATGTCGATGGCGTGAGCGCGTTTGTCCACGGCACCGGCTGCGGCATGGCCGATGCGGGCGACGGCTTCGAGGCGCTCCAGCGCGTCCTTTGGGGCTATGCCCGC
>JBCDHK010000040.1:0-16312 GCA_038750185.1 Pseudomonadota bacterium | reverse complement strand
GCGGCCAGATCGCGCAGGTTTTGCTCGGCGGAGACGAAATCGCTGTTGGAGAGGTTCCAGCGCACCAGCGCTTCGCGCAGCGGCAAGCGGTCGGGGTAGGTCTCGGCCAGGCCCTGCAGTGTATCGCCCAGGTCGTCGAGGCGGTTGAGCGCGGCCAGCACATCGATGCGCAACAGCGAGAGGGCGACGTGGTCGGGGTTGCGCTTGAGGCCCTCGTCGATAATCGCCAGCGCCTGTTCGTCCTCGCCCTGGCGGCGCATCAGGGCGGTGCGCAAGATCCAAACCTCGGGGCTATTGGGGTCCACACGCGCGGCGTCCTCGACCGTGTCCTCGGCGGCATCGAGGTTTTCCAGCTTGATCTCGACCGAGGCCTTGAGCACCAGCACTTCGATGTCCTCGGGGGCGAGCTGGTAGGTGGTGACGCTCTTTTCCAGCGCATCGTCGATGCGGTTGGCTGCGAGCATCAGCTGGCCGACGCGCAGATGGGCTTCGAGCAGGGTCTCGTCGAGATCGAGGGCGGCTATGTAGTGGCCGACGGCGGCGCCGAAGTTGCTCTCGCCTTGGAACAGCTTGCCGAGTTCGAGATGGGCCTTGGCGTGGGTGTCATCGAGTTTGAGTGCGTTGCGAAACTCAAGCTTGGCCTTGACCGGATCGCCCTCTTCAACCAGCTCCAGCCCGCTCTCATAGTGGCCTTGGGCGCGCTCTTCGGCAGGCTCGCACGCGGCCAGAGTGGCGACCATGGTCAGGGCCATCGCCAAGCGCGACACGGGCGCAAAGCGGGGTTTGGCGGCTGGGTCGGTCGCGGTGAGAGAATTGGTGGTGAGAGAGCTGGTGGCGGGAGAACTGGACGTGGCCTTGAAGGGCGCCAGATCCAAAGCACGGGTCACGGAAAAGCGTGTCATCGTCGTGTGTCCTCCAAGCGTGCGGGCAGGATGCACTCCCCGCAAAGACGCCCGCTCCCTGGGCCAGATTTCCCAACAAGCGAGCCGATGCGCGCGCACGCGCAAACCGAGTAGCCAATCGCGAGGCGACCAGCTTTGCGCAAACGCCGTTCAGAAACTCTTATCGCAGATCGTAACGATCCGCTATCTTCTACTGCCCCAGGGCGCGGGCTTCGGGCGCGTGTGTGGCCCGAAACCCCTGCGGCAGGTGGTCGCTAGGCCTAAGGCCAAGCGCCCACCATTGGTTGTTCCAGGCTACTCCGGCACATGCGCTCCAAGCCGCGGCACGGCGTGTTGGAGCATGCTCAAAAGCCGCGCCTCGGCGTCTTCGACGCTCTCGCCAGCGCCGAT
Source organism: Pseudomonadota bacterium (assembly GCA_038750185.1). Taxonomy (GTDB): domain Bacteria; phylum Pseudomonadota; class Alphaproteobacteria; order Rhodobacterales; family Rhodobacteraceae; genus Thermohalobaculum. Next base: position 15,020 of record JBCDHK010000040.1, on the reverse strand, counting down.
GGGCGTGATCACGCGCGCCAGCGCGCCATCTGTGCGCCCGCGCGTCAGGCTGTCGAGCACGGTGACGGCCTTGGCGTAGTAGTCCGAGGTGACGCGGCGCCCGCGCTGCTCGAACCAATAGTAGACCAACTGCCGGTTCAGCCCCTTTTGGATGATGGCGCTGTTGACCGGAAAGGTCGTCCCCGCCGCATCGCCGAGCGCGATCTGGCGTTCTTGCCAGGCCGAGACCTCCCAGCCGCCTGTGGGCAGGCAGACTTCGGGCGAGTGGATGCCGCTACCCTCGGTTTGCTTGTGGTAGTAGGCGACGAATAAATCGACCGGGGCCACCATGTCGGGATGGGTGAAGGTGGCTTGCAGGTAGTCGTCGGCGCCGAGTACGGCCTCGATGATCGGGTCAAGCTGATCGACGCTCCCGCGCCACTCGCCGAGTTGCTTGGGAAACAGCACCAGCGGCTGGCGGTCGGGCACTTCTATGCTGCGCGAGGGCGCCACGCTCCACGCCACGGCAACCACGGTCGAGAGCGCGGTGATCGCCACCAGCGCGCGGGTGACGGGAATGGCCAGACCGCGGGCAAACTGGGGGGCGAGGCCGTCGAAATCGAGATCGATCGACTCGGAGAGCGGCTTGGGCTCGGGCTGGAGGCGCTGCATGGCGGCGGCCAGGCCAAACAGGATCCCGACACAGGCCACAAAGATCACCCAGCCTTCAAAAGCGTGCAGAAAGCCCTCGGCGTGTTCGATGCCGAAGTTGTCCACCATCACGCCGATGACGCCGATCCTGAACGAGTTCATCAAGACGGTGATGGGCGCGGCCGAGAGCAACAGCACGATCTTGTGCCACTTGGGGCCGGTGTAGAGCACGCCGAAGACATAAGAGAACGACATCACCGGAAACAGATAGCGCAGCCCCGAGCAGGCTTCGGCGACTTGGAGCTTGTAGACGCCCAAATCGATCACGTTGCCATCGAGAAACACCGGAATGCCGACAAAGGAGATAAAGCCGACCCCGATCTCGGAGGAGACGGTCTGCAAGAACACCGACAGCGGCCAATAGATAAAGTTTGGCAGCGGCAGCATGAAGATCAGGTGCAAGACCGAGGGCCAGAAGTACCAGCCGCGTTTGAGGCCGAACACGGTCAAGATGGTGCCGCCGATCCACAAGATCATGGCATAGGTGACGATATCGGGAATGCGCACCATGAGGCCCAGTACCCCGATGGCCAAGGCTCCGATCACCACCAGCACGCCCGGCCAGCGGTCGGTGATCGGTTTGGAGGTCGGCGGTACCGACTTCATCTCGCGCATGAACATGTAGGCCGAGAGCATGGGGATGATCGGGCCATGGCTGTATTCGGGCGTCTGCCAGGCAACAACCAGCGCCTCGAAGCCATACCAGAACACCACCGCCGCAGCGACGATGTTGGCAGCCATCAGCAGCGATCCGGCACTGGGGCGCGTCAGCGCCGCCGACGCCCCGGAACGACCGGGTAGAATACTGTCCGTCACCACAACCTCCATCGTCGGGTGCTTCATGCGCAAGCCTGGCACCGATTGGGTAGCATCGGAAGCCAAACAGGTTTCATATTTTTATGGTGAAATATATCCGGCGAATCCGCGCAATGCACAAGATTGTCAGAAACCCTGGATATTTACCCTAGTCACCCCCTTGCCGCCCCCAGTTGCGCATCGAGGATGGCATTCCGCGCGCAGGTGCAGCAAAAGCGGTGTAGGCAACCCCTGGAGAGAGCGCAAGATGGATTGGACGCGCGCCATCGACGTCTATTGCGAGCGGGTCTCGGCGGCATTCTGGGCCGAGCCGTTCAACGCGCTGACCAACATCGCTTTTATCGTCGCCGGGCTGGCCGCGATCCACGCCCAGGGCCGCAAGGGCGGTGCGGGCCAGGGGCGCGAGTTGGCGGCGGCGGCGCTGATGGCCTGTGCCATTGTGGCACTGCTCTCGCAAGCGATCACCACCGCCTGGGCGCTCAGCACCAGCATCGTCGCCTGGCCCCTGGTGATCGGCTCGTTCTCGATGACCGGAGTGTTTCTGGTGGTCGGGCTCATCGCGCAGCCGCGGTTCTGGACCAATCCGGGGCCCAACTGGCCACTGGCCTGGCTCGGCGGCAATGCCATGGTGGTGGGCGTGGGCTCGTTTCTGTTTCACACCTTTGCCATGCCGTGGGCGGCGGCGGCCGATACCGGGCCGATCCTGCTCTTTATCCTCGGCTATTTCACCGTCACCATGAACCGCTTCGCCGGGCTCTCCTGGCGCGGGGCGGCCATCGCGACGACGCTGTTTCTCATCGGCATGATCCTCCTCTCCGGTGTTCTGCGCCAAACCATCGGCCCCTATGTCGGCGGCTCGCAGAGCTATTTTCCGGCGCTCTTCGCACTTTTCGGCATCGGGCTCTGGCTGGAGCGCGTGCGCGAGCACCCGGCAGGGCGTCAGTTGATGCTCGCTGGCGGCGTGTTCGCGCTCTCGCTCACCTTTCGCACCATGGACGGCCCGCTTTGCGATCTGATCCCGATCGGCACCCACTTCCTGTGGCACCTCTGCAACGCCTTGGTGTTCTGGATCCTGCTGCGCGCGCTCGTCGCCCATGGCCGTCTGCCCGACGCGCGCCTTGCCCCGGCCTGAGGGCTCGGCTATCACCGGGGCGCTGTTCCAAGAGGTCTCCCCCATGCGGCTGCGCGTATTCGTCACCCTCAAGCCCGGCGTGCTCGATCCCCAGGGCGAGGCGATCCGCCATGCGCTCTCCGGGCTCGGCTTTGACGGGGTCGAGGGTGTGCGGGCTGGCAAGGTGATCGACCTCGATCTCACCGAGGACACCCCCGAGCAGGCCGAAGCCCGCGCCACTGAGATGTGCGAGGCGCTCCTCGCCAACACCGTGATCGAGGACTACCGCGTCGAGAGGCTGGGATGAGCGCGGCTGTCGTCGTCTTTCCGGGCTCCAACTGCGACCGCGATCTTGCTGTGGCGCTGGAGGCGGCCATGGGGCGCGCGCCCGCCATGGTCTGGCACAAGGACACGGCGCTGCCCGCCGGGACTGGCCTCGTCGCGATCCCGGGCGGGTTTTCCTTTGGCGATTATCTGCGCTGTGGCGCCATCGCTGCCCGCGCCCCGATCATGCGCGCCGTGGCCGAGCACGCCGCCCGGGGCGGGCTGGTGCTTGGGATCTGCAACGGCTGGCAGGTGCTGATCGAAGCCGGACTGCTGCCTGGCGCCCTGATGCGCAACGCCTCGCTCAAGTTCGTCTGCCGCCTTGTGGGGCTGCGCGTTGAGAGCACCGACAGCCCCTTCACCGCGCGCTATGGCCGCGGCGCCTCCATCGCCTTGCCCGTCGCCCACCACGACGGCGCCTTCGTGGCCGATCCCGATCTGCTACAGCGCCTCGACGGCGAAGGCCGTATCGCCTTTCGCTACGCCGAGGCCACGGGCGAGATCACGCCCGCAGCCAATCCCAACGGCTCGACTGCCAACATCGCTGGCGTGCTCTCGGAGAATCGCCGCGTGCTCGGCATGATGCCCCATCCCGAACGCCGTGCCGATCCCGCCCTGGGCGGCAACGACGGCGCCGCGATCTTCCAAGCCGCCGCCGCTGCGGCGCTGGAGGCAGCATGAGAGCCCCCGCCTGGCTCGCCGTCCTGGCCCTGACCGCCGGCTGTGCCGCCACGCCAGAGCCAGCCCCCGCGCCGCCACCTCCAGCGCCCGTCCCCGCCGCGACCACTGCCGCGACCACTGGGCCGTTCTCCGTCGACATCGCCCTCGATCCGCTGACCGCCCAAAGCCGCACTGAGGCACTTGCCGTTTCCTGCTGGCTCGATCCGGTGCTGGAGGCCAACGCCATCGTCGTCGACCGGCGCGCGCGGCGCATCTTCGTCACCGACGAGGCGCGCCTTTTGGAGATCGCCATCACCAGCCCAGCACCAGGGCAAAGCTCGTTGAGCCTGAGCGGCCCCGTCCTCGACGACGCCGCCATCCGCGCCAAACTGCAAAGCGATCTCTCGCGCAACCTCACCGCGCCGGAGCCGACCTGCTGAGGCCGCCCCCCAATCGAGGCCCCGCGATGTCCCACACCGCCCCTCCCGCCGAGCCCGAGGTGACCCAAGCCCTGGCCGCCGAGCACGGCCTGAAGCCCGACGAGTATCAACGCCTGCTCGATCTGCTCCAGCGCACGCCCTCGTTCACCGAACTGGGTATCGTCTCGGCGATGTGGAACGAGCACTGCTCGTATAAATCGTCCAAGATCCACCTGCGCACCCTGCCGACCGAGGGCCCCCAGGTGATCTGTGGCCCCGGCGAGAATGCCGGGATCGTCGATATCGGCGATGGGTTGGCGGTGGTCTTCAAGATGGAGAGCCACAACCACCCCTCCTACATCGAGCCCTACCAGGGCGCGGCCACGGGTGTCGGCGGCATCCTGCGCGATGTCTTCACCATGGGCGCGCGCCCGATTGCCGCCCTCAACAGCCTGTCCTTTGGCGCGCCGGAGCACCTGCGCACCCGGTCGCTGGTCTCGGGCGTGGTGGCGGGGATCGGCGGGTATGGCAATGCCTTCGGCGTGCCGACGGTGGGCGGTGAGGTGCGCTTTCACCCCGCCTATAACGGCAACGGTCTGGTCAATGCTTTTGCGGCCGGGCTGGTCGAGCATGAGGCGATTTTCTACTCCGCCGCCTCCGGGGTCGGCATGCCCGTGGTCTATCTCGGCGCCAAAACCGGGCGCGACGGCGTCGGCGGCGCCACCATGGCCTCAGCCGAGTTCGACGACGACACCGCCGCCAAGCGCCCAACCGTCCAGGTCGGCGATCCCTTTACTGAGAAGCGCCTGTTGGAGGCTTGTCTGGAGTTGATGGCAAGCGGCGCGGTGATCTCGATCCAGGACATGGGCGCGGCGGGGCTCACTTGCTCGGCAGTCGAGATGGGCGACAAGGGCGATCTCGGCATTGCGCTCGATCTCGATGCGGTGCCGACCCGCGAGACCGCCATGAGCGCCTATGAGATGATGCTCTCGGAGAGCCAGGAGCGCATGTTGATGGTGCTGCGCCCCGATAAGGAGGCCGAGGCGCGCGCGATCTTCGACAAATGGGATCTCGATTTCGCCGTGGTCGGCCAGACCATCGCAGAGGACCGCTTTCGCGTGCGTCTCGGCGGCGTGCTGAAGGCCGATCTGCCCCTCAAGGCGCTCTCGGGCGAGGCCCCGCTCTACGACCGCCCCTGGACCGCGCCGCCCGCGCCCACGCCGCTCGGGCCTTTGCCCAAGATCGACCCCGCTGAGGCGCTCTTGCGCTTGCTGGCCCATCCCAACCACTGCGCGCGCGCTTGGGTCTGGCAGCAATACGACCACACGGTCATGGCCGATACCGTGGCAGGCCCCGGCTCCGATGCCGCCGTGGTGCGCGTGCATGGCACCGACAAGGCGCTCGCTTTCACCTCGGACGTCAACCCGCGCTATTGCAAGGCCGATCCGGCGACGGGCGGGCGTCAGGCGGTGGCGGAGGCGTTTCGCAACCTCTCAGCCACCGGCGCCCAGCCCCTGGCCGTCACCGACAACCTCAACTTCGGCAATCCCGAACGCCCTGAGATCATGGGCCAGTTCGTGGGCTGTATCGAGGGGATCGGAGAGGCGTGCCGCGCGCTTGATATGCCCGTGGTCTCGGGCAATGTCAGTCTCTACAACGAGACCGATGGCCGGGCGATCCTGCCCACCCCCACCATCGCTGCAGTGGGGTTGCTCAAGACGCTGGAGGCGCGCATTCCGCTGGCGCCGTCCGAGGGCGATACGCTGGTGCTGCTTGGCGCAACGCTTGGTCACCTCGGCCAATCGGCGCTGCTTGGCGATCTCTATGGGCGTGAGGAGGGGGCGCCCCCTCCGGTCGATCTGGCCGAGGAGCGCCGCGCTGGTGAGTTGGTGCGTGCGCTCAAGGCTGCGGGTCTGATCACCGCTGCGCATGATCTCTCAGACGGCGGCTTGGCGCTGGCGGGGGCCGAGATGGCTCTGGCGGCAGGGTGTGGCATGACGCTTGATGCGCGTGAAGGCATGGCGGCACTGGCGTGGTTTTTCGGCGAAGATCAGGGCCGCTATCTGGTCGCGACGACTGAGGCCACGCGCGAGGCGCTCCTGGAGCGCGCCCGTGTGGCCGGGGTGTCTGCGCGTACTGTTGGTGCAGTGGGCGGCGCAACCGGCGGCGCGATGGTGCGTCTGGGTGATACGGAGGTGCCCCTGGCGCGGCTGCAAGAGGCGCACGCCAGCGGCTTTGCCCGGATGATGGGCGATGCCTAAAGCGATTTCCAGCCAACCTGCCCAGGTTGGCGGTTAAGAAATCGCGGCAAGTTCCTTATGGCAATGCCCAGGGGGGGGCGGTGGTCAAAGGGCACCAGCCCCGGCGCGCGCCAGTGCCATACGGTGGACGCGGCGTTCGTCATCGGTGGTGTAGAGCGCTTCGAGCCAACCGAGATCGGCCTGCGTACCAGCATCTCCCGCCTCCGCCGGCAATGCCTGCCACACCTCGCCAAGCCGCGGCGCCAGCGCCAATAACTCCGCCGCAGCGCGTGTGCCCCGCTGCGTGTGCTCCTCTGCCTCCGTCGTGCCCTCGGTGCTCAGCGCACCGAAAGCGGCTTCGGCTTCGCTGCCCGCCTCGTCCAACATCCGCCCCAGATCGCTGCCTTGCAAGGCGATGACCTCGGCCAGCAAGGTATCGGGGGTGCTCTGCAGCCGGTCAGCCGCGGTTTCGATATGGCTGATGCGCTGGTCGAAGGCATCGCGCGCCTGGGAGACGCTCAACAGCCGCCCCAGCGGCGCGCGCCAGGCGGTGCGTCCGGTCGACGCGGCCATGCGGCGCAGGATCTGGGTGGCGCCGGCAATCTCGTCGAAAGCCGCCTGGACGCAGGCCGTGACCGATGTCCGCCGCGCTTGGGCTGCGTTTGGGTCCAGGGGCTGACTGGCGAGATCGTCCATCCGTGGGTCCTCCGTGTGGGGTGGCGACCGCGGGATCGGCGGCGGCTCGCCCCCGTCATCGCAGCTTCAGGTTAGCCCCTCCTTTACGAAGCCCACGGTATTGCAAAGCAGCCGATCCGCCAAACCGATCCCCTGCGCCAGACCAGCCAATGAGCCAAACCCAACCGATGCGCCAGAGCCCCGCCAATGCCGCTGCCCGCCCGATTGCCGTGACCATCCCGGCCGCGGTTTCGCCTGCCGAGGCCAACACCCTGCGCGACCGCTTGCTCGCCGCGCTCTCGGCAGCCGAGGCCAATGGTCTGACCATCGAAGCCGAGATCGACGGCACACCGGTGCTGCCCTGCGCGCAGCAACTACTGGTGTCGCTGGAGAAGACCGCCGCCGCGCGAGGCACACCGCTCAGCCTCGGCCCTGGCGCGCGTGTCGCCCGCCTGTCTCCCGCGCCCTCTGCAACCAAGGAGTGACCCGCCATGAGCAAGACCATCCTCGCCGTCGACGATTCGCGCAGCATCCGCGAAATGGTGCGCTTTGCCCTGGAGCCGCTCGGCTATGAGATCATCGAAGCCGAAGACGGCGTCGAGGGCATCGACCGCCTCAAGAGCAACAAAATCGATCTGGTAATCACCGATCTCAACATGCCCAACATGAACGGCATCGAGTTCATCGAAAAAGTCCGCGGCGATGACGCCCACGCCGGCCTGCCCATGGTCATGCTGACCACCGAAGGCCAGGCCGAGACCATGCGTGCGGGTAAAAAGGCCGGTGCCTCGGGCTGGATCGTCAAGCCGTTCAACGAGCTGCAATTGGAACTGACAGTGAAGAAATTCATCGGCACCGCCGCCTGACCCCGGCTAAGTTGGGGCGGTGGGAGGCCGGGGACGCGGCCAGAAGTCGGGGGCGCGGCGCGCAGTCGGGGACGTGGCGGGAAGTCGAGGACGTGGCGGGAAGCCGGGCAAGCAGCGTGAAACGGCGGCGCTGAGGGTTGGCTCAGGGCCCGGCCAGAGTGGCCACAAACGCATCGACCTCTGCCTCGGTGGTTTGGTTTGAACACACAAGCCTGACCCTCCAAGGCGCGTACTCGTCAGCCCCCGCCTCCTGGCCGGGGGCATCGTAATAGCGCGCGCCCGCCGCCTGCAGACGCCGATGCTGGCCAAGCCGCATCTCGGCAAACAGCATGTTGGCACCAACGTCGTTGAGCACCCGTGCGCCCTCAACCCCGGCGATCCCCGCCGCCAGACGGTCGGCTATAGCATTGGCGCGTGCGCCCAGACGCAGCCAGAGGCCGTCCCTCAGATACGCCTCCATCTGCGCTGCCACAAAACGCATCTTGGAAAACAAATGCCCCGCGCGCTTGCGCCGTAACTCAAACTCGCGCGCGCGGGCGGGATCGAACAAAATCACCGCCTCCGCAGCCATGGCGCCGTTTTTGGTCGCGCCCAGACACAAAATGTCGACCCCCACGCGCCAAGAGGCCTCGGCCGGCGAACAGCCAAGCCGCGCCACGGCATTGGCAAAGCGGGTGCCGTCCATGTGCACGCCCATGCCATGGGTGTGGGCGGTGTCGGTCAGGGCACGCAGAGCGTCCAGAGAGTAGAGCGCCCCACGCTCAGTCGCTTGGCTGAGCGAGAGCGCCCCGTTTTGCACCTGGTGCACGCTTGCCTTGGCACCGAGTGCTGCGTGGCGGGCAAAGTGTTCGGGACAAAGCCGGGCATGTTCGCCTTGGAGCAGGCTCAGCTTGGCGCCGCCGGTGAAAAACTCCGGCGCGCCGCATTCGTCCTCCTCGATGTGGCTGTCGGCATGGGCGTAGACCGTGGCCCAAGGCGGGCAGAGGCAGGCCAGCGCCAACGCATTGGCCGCCGTGCCAGTGGCCACCAGAAACACCCGCGCCTCAGGGGCCTCGAAGACCTCGCGCACCAGCGCCTCGACACGCGCACTCACCGGATCGGCGCCATAGGGCATGGCCGGACCGCGGGCAGCCTCGGCCAGTGCCTCAAGGATCTCGGGCGCGACGCCACCGGCGTTGTCGGACGTGAAGATCATGCTCGCTCCTGTCATGGTCTGCGCGTACTGCGGGATTGTGCGCAACCGTTGTTTCACGCACAACGCTGTAGGCTATTGTTTTATCAAGATTTCCGCGTCAGTCGGTGTTTTCACCTTCTTTGAAATCACTCTAATGCGGTGCGGTGATGATGCGCTCTTCCTGCTCGTCTTCGGGCACAGCCCATTCGGGCACGGTCTGATGGCGCACGGAAATGCCCGCGCGGTGGACGCTCTCGGGATCCCCAGAGACCAACGGATGCCACTCAGCCAGAGCGCGCCCCTCATGCAAGCGGCGATAGGCGCAGGTGCGCGGCAACCACGGCGCAACCTCGTCCAGATTGGCCGCACTCAGCGTGACACAGCCCTCGACCAAGCGCGCGCGCAGCGCATAGCTGCCACAGCGGCAGGTGGCGTCGTCAAACAGCCGGCAGGCGATGTCGGTATAGTGGACCTCGCCGGTGTCGTCGTCTTCGAGCTTGATCAAACAACAACGCCCACAGCCGTCACAGAGCGCCTCCCACTCCTGGCGCGACATCTCCTTGAGCGGCACGCGCTCCCAAAATCGCGCCCTCATCCGATCGGCCCTCGCGGCCAAAGCCTGAGCGCGATGCGTCCAAGCGGCGTCTCCGGCGCAAAGCGCGCCACGAGAAAAGCGATGGGCAACCCGGTCACCGTGACCAGCACCAACACCTCGGTGGTCTGGACCGCCAACGCGACCAGCACCGCCACCACCACGGCCGAGAGCACGATCAAAGCGGCATCGATCACATTGGAGCAGGCGATGTAGGAGGCACGCCGGTCCTCGGGGCTGAGTGATTGCAACACCGCATTGAGCGGTGTGACGTAGAGCCCGGCAAAGGCGGCGAGCAGGATGAAATCCACCAGGAGGCGCCAGCCTGTCAGATCTGAGAAGAAGGCCGCGCGGTCGAGCAGGGCTTCGACCGATTGCGCCGCAGCGCGCTCGGGCGTGGCAAACCAGAGCTCCACCGCCATCACCGAGAGGCCGAGCGCGCCGATGGGCGCCATCTCCATACCGATCTTGCCGCGGGTGAGGCGCTCGCTCATCAACGCGCCCAGGGCGACGCCGATGGAGAATCCGGCCAACAGTACCGTCAGCACGCCCTCATCGACGCCCAGTTCCTCACGCGCATAGGAGGGCAGGAGCGATAGGAAGGTGGCGCCGAGAAACCAGAACCACGAGATGAACAAGATCGTGCGCATCGCCTCGCGGTGGGCGCCGACCATGGCGATCAGATCGTAGATCGCGCGCGGAAAGAACCAGTCGACGGGCTTGCGCTCGCAGGCGACGGGGTCGGCGGGCAGCGCGTAGAGCGAGGCGATAAAGCCGATCACGGCAATCCCTACCACCACCACCGAGACGATGGTCACGCCTTGCTCGGTCAGGATCAGTTCGTTGCCGAGGATGGTGCCGAAGATGATCGCGAGAAACGTAAAGCCTTGCACCAGCCCATTGCCGCCCACCAGCTCGTGGCGCTCAAGGTATTGCGGCAGCACGGAGTATTTGATCGGGGCGAAGATCGAGGACTGGGTGCCCATGAGAAACAGCACGAAATACAGAAAATAGATGTTTTGCGTGTGATAGCCGATCACAGCCAACCCCATCACCAAGATCTCGGTGAATTTGACCCAGCGCATCATCACCGCTTTGTCCAAGCGATCGGCAAACTGTCCGGCAGTGGGGGTGAAAAGGGCAAACGGCAGGATGAACAGCCCAGAGGCGATCACACCGAGGAGGGCAATCGGGGTCTCGACTTGATCGGCAAGGCGGTAGGTGATCAGCGCCACGAAGGCCTTTTGATAGACCTGATCGTTAAAGGCGCCGAGAAACTGCACCAGAAACAACGGCAGAAACCGCCGCGTCTTGAGGAGGGCAAACTGGTTGGCCATGCTAGACCCCTCAGCCCCCCGCCGCATCGACGGCGGCGAGCAGGCTTTGCGAGACATACGCGTCGGGGATCAGCCCGCGGCTGGCTTGGAAGGCGCGCACTGCCGCGCGGGTGGCGGGGCCCACAATGCCGTCGACGCCTTGGGTGTCAAAGCCGAGCGCCGTCAGGCGGCATTGCAGGCGTTCTTTGTCGGTGCGTGAGAGGGGGCGGTCGCTGCGCGGCCAGTCCAGGCGCGACATCGGCACGCCTTCGCCGCGCAGGCGTTGGGCGAGCAGCGAGACGGCGAGCGCGTAGGAGGTGGCGTTGTTGTAGCGCTTGATGGTGCGGAAGTTCTGATAGGCGAGCCAGGCCGGGCCCTTGGCGCCGGCGGGCAACAACACGGCTGCCTCGCCTTCTGGCAGCGCGCCGTCGAGCCCTTGGATGCCGCGGGCTTGCCATTCGGCAACGGGTTTGCGGATGCCCTGGTCGGCCTCGCCGTAGTCAAAACCCGCCGGTAGGGCGATGCGCACCACGGTGGGCTGACCTGCCTGCCAGCCAAAGCTCTTGAGGTAGTTGGCGGTCGATGCCAGTGCATCGGTTGGGTCGGGGCTCCAGATATCGCGCCGTCCGTCGCCGGTGAAATCGACGGCGTAGGCTTCATAGCTGGTCGGGATAAACTGGGTGTGGCCCATGGCGCCAGCCCAGGAGCCGAGCATGCGTCCCGGCGCGATATCACCCGCAGCCAGGATGCGCAGCGCCGCCAGCAGTTGTTCTTCGCCAAAGGACTGGCGCCGGCCCTCATAGGCGAGCGTGGCCAAGCCCTCGATGACCCGGGTCGAGCCCATCACTTGGCCATAGGCGCTCTCCAAGCCCCAGATCGCCACCACAGCTTCGGCCTCGACGCCGTAGCGTTGTTCGATTTGGGCGAGCAGTGCTGCCCGGTTGCGGGCTTCTCTGCGGCCACTGTCGAGGCGCGATTGCGAGACGGCGCCGTCGAGATAGGCCCAGATCGGGCGCGAGAACTCGGGTTGGAAGCGGTCGCGCTCCAGCACGGTGGCGTTCACTGAGACGCCGCGAAAGGCGGTGTCGAACACGCTGGCGGGGATGCCTTGGGCCAAGGCGCGGGTGCGAAAGCGGCTCTGCCACTCGGCGAAGCTGGCGGCGGAGGTCGGGCCAGATGGGGCGCTCACGGGCGCGCTCTCGCCAGCATCTGGCCGGGAGGGCGCTACGGGCGCGCGCTCGGGGGCATCGGCGGCGGTTTCGGGCGTTGTGCAGGCTGCCAGACAGCCGAGCCAGCCCCACAGCGCCAAGCGCTTGACGATCCCATATTTTGCCATGCCCGCTCCATCGGCTGCGTTGGGCCGCGAGACTAGCCCGGCGCGGCCTCCGCGTCGAGACGGGCAAGACGGGTCGGGCGGCCCTCGCCTTTGGCCTCGATGCGCGCCACGGCCTCAGCCAGCGGCTCGGTGGCAACGCGCATGTGGTGGATGTTGGCGTGGAGGAGGTGCGTGGCGTCGATCATCAGCCCGACGTGGCCTTGCCAAAACACCAGATCGCCGCGCGTAAGCGCTGCTTCTTCGGCCAGAGTAGCGCCGAGCGTGGCCTCTTGCTGATCGGCGTCGCGCGGGGCCTCTCTTCCAGCGGCTTGAAGGCCCAATTGGACCAGCGCCGAGCAGTCGAGCCCGAGCGGTGAGCGCCCACCCCAGACATAAGGTGCGCCCAGCAGCGCCTCGGCCTCCGCAACCCAATCCGGCGCCGCCTCGCCCAGATGGGCTGCTGCGACAAAGCCGCCCGAGTGCAGCCGGGCATACTCGGCCTGATTGCCGGGCACGATTTCAGCCACGCTCACACGCGCGCCATACGGCAGCTGGCCCTCGGCGCGGGCCTTGAAATCGGGCGCGGGGTAGACCGGCGCCGAGAGGGCGGCGATGCGATGGGTCGGCGTGCCAAGGCGCTTGGGCGGCTCAAGGCAAGGGCTTGGCAGATAGCCGACATAGCCATCGCGCACCGACTGCCCCCAAGCCCAGAGCCCCGCGTCCTCGTAGACCGTAAACCCCTCGCCCCAGAGTAACTGCGTCGCCAGGCTGGCCTGGGGCTCGGGGCGGCTGGTCAGCGGTGCAATCGGCACGCCGATCACGCGCTCGACGGGCTCGGCATAGCGCGCGGCCTCGATCTGGCCTTTGAGGTGGAGGGCTGCCAGATCGGGACGGGCTGGCGTGAGGCGCGGATCGCTCACGCGCGGCTCCCGTAGCGCCGCTCCAACATGCGCAAACAGGCGCGCGCGCCTTGGGCCTCGCCGCCCTTGGGGCGTCCGGGGCGTGGCGAGGGCGTCCAGGCGTAGAGGTCGAAGTGGGCCCAGGACGGCGTGTCGACAAAGCGCCCGAGAAACAGCGCCGCCGTGATCGAGCCGGCCATGCCGCCCGAGGGGGCGTTGTCGAGATCGGCCACGTTGGGCTCGATGTCGCGCTCATAGCCGGGCCAGAGCGGCAGTCGCCAGAGTGGATCGGAGGTGGCCGCCGCCGCCGCGGCGATCTCGGCGGCGAGTGCTTCGTCATCGGTGTAAAAGGGCGGGACTTCAGGGCCGAGGGCCACCCGCGCAGCCCCGGTCAGCGTGGCCATGTCGAGGATGAGGTCCGGGTTTTCTTCGCACGCCAGCGCCAGTGCATCGGCAAGCACCAGGCGGCCTTCGGCGTCGGTGTTGTTGACCTCGACGGTCAGCCCCTTGCGCGAGGTCAGCACATCGCCTGGGCGAAAGCTCGATCCAGAGACCGAGTTTTCCACCGCCGGGATCAGCACACGCAGCCGCACAGGCAGGCCAAGCCCCATGATCATGTGGGCAAGCCCCAGCACCGTGGCCGCCCCGCCCATGTCCTTTTTCATGATCGCCATGCCTGAGGCGGGCTTGAGGTTGAGGCCACCGGTGTCAAAACACACGCCCTTGCCAACCAGCGTCAGCTTGGGCGCGTCCTCCTTACCCCATTTGAGATCGATCAGCCGCGGCGCCCGGGCAGCCGCGCGCCCGACGGCATGGATCATGGGAAAGCCAGCCTCGATCAGCGCCTCGCCCTCGGTGGTGGTAATGGCCGCGCCGTGGCGCTCGGCAATACGCCGGGCGGCGTGTTCCAACTCGGGCGGGCCCATGTCGGCGGCGGGCGTGTTGATCAGATCGCGTGTGACGAACACGCCCTCGGCAATCAGGCCAAGGCGTGCTGGATCGACGCCCTCGGGGGCGAGTAGTTCGGCTTCAGCGCGCTCGGGGGCTTGCTTGTAGCGCTCGAACCGATAGCGCGCGAGCAGCCAGCCAAGCGCCGTGGTCTCGGCTTTGTCGGGGGCCAGCGCGCCTTCGAGACGGTAGGTGCCGGGCGGTGCCTTAGCGGCGAAGGTGCCCAGTGCAAAGCGTTCGCGCCGATGGGCTTGCGGGTCGCCCCAGCCGACCAGGACGCGCGCCAGTCCGCCACCAGGGCCGGGCAAGGTAAGCGACTGCCCAAGCGCCCCATTGAACCCATTGGCCTCGGCCCAGGCGCGGTGATCGGGGGGCAGGGCGGCGAGCGCAGCCTGCACACCCTCGCGCGCCACCAGCGTGACCGGGATCGCCGCTGCTTGTTGTGCCTGCTCGCTCATCGCCACCTCCCGAGATTTGCGCGCGCCACCCTAACGGGGCGCGGCGCGCGCCGAAAGAGGCGATGGCCGGGGGTGGTTGCAAGACGGAGATCGTACTGCCACTGCTGCGGCCTTACCTGCGAGGAGACACTCAGGCGCCGACAGCACGAGGGGTATTGCCCTGACATGACCGCCACGCGCGAACGCCCCACGGCCTCGCCCTTTGCGCGCTATATCGCCAAAGCCGGCCCCAAGCGCGGGTTCTGGCGCGCTGCGGTGGGGCTGGTGCTCATCCTCGCGGCCTGGATCGGCTGGACGGCGCTGGTGCTCTGGGGCGCGATGGACGCTGGCATCGGCCTGGAGCGCCCGGGCAGCGGTTTTGACCCTGGCACGCCTCTGGCCCTGGCAGTGGTGTTGGCCACGTTCGGCGGGCTGTGGGGTGGTGTGTGGCTGGCGATGCGGTTTTGCCATGGCGGGGGGCTTGGCGGCGTGCTCGGCCCGGGCGCACGCAGTACCTGGGCTGGTTTGGCCTTGGGGC